>NZ_JBEXPT010000060.1:0-38937 GCF_040612195.1 Streptomyces sp. NPDC006450
GTCCGGTCCGCCGCCCGGGGGGCCGCGACCCGGCCGGCCGCCCGGTCGCCGCTGACCCACGCGGCCCGGGAGAGCACGGCGCCGGCCTCGGCCAGGAGACAGTCGCCGCCGATCCGGTGGGCCGCCCGGTCCGCCCGGCGTCCCGACTCGACGGCGAGGTCGACGCGCCCCAGACGCAGACAGACCTCGGCGAGCCCGGTGGCGAACTGCGGGACCAGATAGTGGAGATCGTGCGCGGCGGCGATGCCGAGTCCCCGCTCGAAGTGGCGCGCCGCCTCCTCGTCCTGCTCCAGCCGGGCGAGGCCGCCTGCCAGCCAGTAGAGCGCGTCCAGCCGTCCGATGAGGGTCGTGTCGTCGATGCCGTCGATCAGTCCCGCCGTGTCGCCGAGCCGGAACTCGGCCTGCTCGGTACGGCCCGAGTCCGTGTCCCAGGCGCCGAGCAGCGCCCAGGCGTACGCCCTGGTCAGCGGGTTGTCGTGGCGGGCCGCCCAGCGCAGGGTGGGCAGTGTGGCGCCGGAGGGCGGACTGCCGCGCTCCAGCGTCGCCGCGAGCCACGCCAGGTCGACCAGCGCGAGGGCCTCGGGGTCCGTGGCCACCTCCGAGCGGACGGTCCTGAGCACCGACTCGGCGAGGGCGTGCCTGCCGAGCAGCCGTTGGGCCCTGGCCCGCCACTCGGCCGCCTCCGCACGGGCGAGGAGCGGGACCGTGAGGCCGGCCCGCGCGGTCCGGTCGAGGACCTCCAGGGCCTGTTTCGGCCGTCCCGCGACGACCAGGGCCTTGCCCGTACGGACGCGCTGTCCGTACAGGCCGGCCTCGTCGCCGAGGCCGTGACAGGAGTCGCCCGTGAGCAGTCCCGAGCGGACCCGGTCGGCGCCCGGCGCCCGGTTCGCCGGCGCCTCGGGCGTCCCGTGGGCGCACGGACCGGGCAGCCCGACGAGCTGCGCGGCCGCCGAGTGTGCCGCGAGCCGCCATTCCTCACCGGTGGTGTGGTACGCCGTCGCGCACAGGACGGGGTGCCGGAAACGGTACGAGCCGGCCAGCTCGCCGGGCCGGACGATGTCCTCGCGCAGCAGCTCCGCGAAGGCCGACGCGAGGCGGTCGGCGGGCAGCGCGGCCACGGACGCCATCTCCTGGAGCGTGAACCGCTCGCCGAGGATGGCGGCGGACTGCGCGACGAGCCAGCCGTCGTCGGAGACCGCGCGGAACTCGTCGAGGAAGCGGGTGAACGGCGCCAGCCCCGACACATCGGGCGTGGTCGTGCGCTCGTACGCGTCGGGGGAGGCCGAAAGGGCGAGGAACAGGCCCGGGTTGCCGCCCGCGCGGCCGAGCAGGTTCCGGCGGAGCCGGCGGCTCGTGCCCTTGGGCAGGAGCGGGGTGAGCTCCTGCTCGGGCAGCGGGCCGACCTCGATCCGCCGCACGGCGGGGACCGAGGACAGGAGCCCGCGCAGGCGGAGCGGCGACTGCCGGTCGCGATGGGCGACCAGGATCAGGAGCCGGGTCTCGGGCGCTCTGCGGACGAGGTTCTCCAGCAGGTCGAGCGAGGCCTGGTCCGCCCGGTGGACGTCGTCCAGGGCCAGCACCAGGCCGGTCTCCCCGGCCAGTTCGCGCAGCAGCGGACGGAGCGCCGCCCCCACCGCACCTGCCGGAACGGACTCCGGGGAGGGTGCGGGAAGGGAGGCGGCCGTCGGCGCGAGGGCGGGGAACAACAGCCCCAGGGTGGTGCGTTGGGCGGCCGGCACGGCGCCGGCGACCCCGGCGCCCCGGTCCGCGAGGGTCTCCTCGAAGGCGTCGGAGAACAGCTGGTAGGGCGACGCGCTCGCGGTCGGCACGGCGGCGGCGTGGGCGATGACCCAGCCCTGCCCCCGCGCCGCGTCGAGGACCTGGTGCAGCAGACGGGTCTTGCCGATCCAGGGCTCGCCGTGGATCTCTACGGTCGCGGGCGCGGACCGTGTCGAATCGAGAAGGCGCAGCACGTCCGCCGGGGGCAGGGCGCGTGAGGCGGACGCGTGCCGGGGACGTACGTCAAGCCCCCGCATGACCCGTGTTCTCCCCATGGGCGCGAAGCGCGTCAGCGCCGGTCGCACTCAGGGCGGGATCCTCGGCGGCCATGGCACGACGCAGGCTCAGAGGGCGCATGTCGGTCCAATGCGCTTCGATGTACTCCAGACATTCGTCCTTCTCCGACGGCCCGTGCACAGACCGCCAGCCAGCGGGAATTTCCTTCCCTTCGGGCCAAATGGAGTACTGCTCCTCCTCGTTGACGACGACGAGGTGACGCTCGGACGTGTCGGTAGACATCGTTTTCCCCCTAAATGCCTTTTGCAGCGATAACTGCAAGCACGAACTTCTGGCTGGGTTCAGTCAGTTGATCTTGCGTCACCCTATGAGCATGGCGCGGCAGAAGGAAAGCCTTTTCGTGGGTTGTCGTGAACCCTCCCCTTTGGTATGACGTCGACGACCGGGCTACGGTGTTTGGCTGATTCCTATCGGTCTCGGATGACTGTGGTCGAGGCGTGCCCGGGTGGGTTTCCTGCGGGATGGGCGGGGTCGCCGACGGCGCCCTGATCGACGGTTCCGCAGGGTGGTTGACGGCCCGTCGAGGTCATCGTCCCTGTTCAGGGCCGCTGCGAGACGATGCCGTGAGCACCTTGGCGCAGAAGGCGGGTTGACGGTGAGTCCACCCGTACGACGGGGGCGCAGCATCCGGATCCTCACCTGAGATTCGACAGTCGTCGGCAGTCAATTTCCGCACTTCGACAACGAATTGGAGCGGGGCTGGTAAGAGGGGTCGCATAGGCGGTGGTTCCCCGTTTGCGACCGCACCGACAATGACTTGTATTCATCGCTTCCCGGCCAACTTGCACCGAAAGGATCACACCACCCCTCCCGTCGGCCTCGACTGACGCTATGTCACGATTGCGCGAATGGTGTCCGTACGCGCACGGCGAGCGCCGCCGTGTAACCCCGCGGAGCGGGCAGATCCGTCAGGTCCCAGCCGGGCACCGTCGCCGGTGCGGACGCCGATCCGACGTACGGCTCCACGAGCCCGAGCGCGAGCCCCGTGCCGCTCGCTTTGAGACAGGCCTCCTTGCGGCACCACACCCGGCCCGCGGCCGCGCGCCGCTCGGCCTCGGGCATCCCGGCCAACTCCGCCGTCTCCGCCGGGTGCAGGGAGGGCAGGATGTCGGCCACGGAAGCCGCGCTCGGCACCTCCTCGACGTCGACCCCGACCGGCACCCCGCAGAACGCGAGATAGGCCAGGTCCCCGCTGTGCGAGAGCGAGAAGTGCAGGGCGCCCCCGGCCACGGCGGGCCGCCCGTGCGGTCCGCCGCAGCACGGGCACGTCTCGCGGACCAGGACCACGTCCTCGGGTGCCGTGCCCAGGTAGCCGCCCAGCAGCACCCGCAGCCCCACGTGCGAGGCCACGTACCGGTGCCGGTCCCGCTGTCGCGCCAACCGCTCGGCCCGCTCCCGCTCGGCGGCGCCCAGCATCCACCGTGCCCCGGTGACGGGGTGTCCGGCGACCACGTCCGACGTCGTGTCGAGGGCCCATACGGCCACGGCCTCGCCGGACGGCGGCTCGCCGATCCGCCGTGCGGTGCGGCCGAGGCGGTTGAGGGAGGGAGTCATCCGGCGAGGTTAGACCGGCCGGCGGGAGGCGACCGGTCAGGTGTGAGGCCGAGGGGAGGGCGAGGCCGTCGGATAACGTGACGAACCGTGTACGCGGAGTTCTGCGGGCTGCGCGCCGAGGTCTACGCCGAGGTGTTCGTACCCCGGCGGCCCACCGAGGCGCTCGTGCGGGAGGCCGCGCGGTTCGCCCCGGCGCCGCGCCGTGGTCGTCGACCTGTGCTGCGGTTCCGGAGCGGCACAGGGGGACAGGTCGATGACGACCCGGTTCGCGACGTCTGTGTCAGGTCGGCCGCGGAGCCTTTCGGCTTCCGCCTGGGCCGCGGCCGACGGAGGTCGGCGGACCTCGGTGGGCTCGGTGGGGAAGACCGCGAGGTAGTGGTTGTCGTGGGCGATCGCGGTGGTGACGGCGACGATCCGTTCCGCACGGAGGCGCTCGGCTTCGCCCTCGGGATCCTGCAGAACCGAACGTGCGGCGGGAGCCCGTCGCAGTACGTGCTCCGCAACCTCATCCGCGGCTGAGCGCAAACCGGCACCAAAGGGCCGTACCTCCGTTAAGGGGGTACGGCCCTTCCGTTTTTGCGGGCGGCTCCGACGGTCCAGCTCAGGTGACGGTGAGGTCTCAACTCGGAAAAGCCGGGGCCCATACCGGTACATGATCTTGCTCACAGGAGCGGAAGTGGACTATACCTGTGCCCGTCCGGATCACCGCGAAACGAGCGGCCCCGGACGGGGGGATGGCGGGGACCTGCGGTGATGTCCGCTGGGCGGCAGCAGTCGCACTTTCCTTCCTCCTTCACACTTCTGACGAAGGCGAGGACTTGAGCATGGGATCCACCTCCGCCCACGGCGAGCACAGCAACGGTGAGGGCTTCGGCCGCCGGGACCTGATCAAGCGCTCCGCGGCACTCGGCCTGATCGCCGTACCGACGATGAGCTTCCTGTCCGCGTGCGCCTCCGGCTCCGACGAGACGACCAAGGGCAACGAGTCCAAGGTGGCCGTCACCAAGGAGAACCCGTTCGGCGTCGCCAAGGGCGGCAAGCTCGACGTGGTCGTCTTCAAGGGCGGCTACGGCGACGACTACGCCAAGGCCTGGGAAGCGGCGTTCGACAAGAAGTGGGGCACCACTTCCTCGCACCTCGCCACCCAGGAGATCACCTCCAAGCTGCAGCCCCGCTTCAACGGCGGCAACCCGCCGGACGTCGTCGACGACTCCGGCGCCCAGCAGATCAAGCTGGACGTGCTCGTGAAGGGCAACCAGCTCGCCGACCTCGCCGTGGTGCTCGACGCCCCGTCGCTCGACGACCCGACCAAGAAGGTCCGGGACACGCTGATGCCCGGGACCGTCGAAAGCGGCATGATCGGCGGCAAGTTCGTCGCGCTGCAGTACGTGTACACCGTCTGGGGCCTGTGGTACTCGGGCAAGCTCTTCAAGGAGAAGGGCTGGACCGCGCCGAAGACCTGGCCCGAGTTCATGGACATCTGTCAGAAGGCGAAGGCGGCCGGCATCGGCGGCCTGGCCCACCAGGGCAAGCACCCGTACTACATCAACGTCGCCATCATGGACCTGATCGCCAAGAAGGGCGGCCTGGATGCCATGAAGGCGATCGACAACCTGGAGCCGAACGCCTTCGCGGACAACCCGGTCGCGCTGGAGGCCGTCGAGGCGATCTACGAGATCGTCGAGAAGGACCTGCTGATGCCGGGCACCAACGGCCTGACGCACACCGAGTCCCAGACCCAGTGGAACCAGTACAAGGCCGCCTTCATCACCTCCGGCTCCTGGCTGGAGAACGAGCAGCTCAAGCAGACCCCGGACGACTTCGACATGCAGTTCCTGCCGATGCCGGTGCTGCCGGACAGCAAGCTGCCCTTCGAGGCCATCCGCGCCGGCGCCGGCGAGCCCTTCATCGTCCCGGAGAAGGCCGCCAACAAGGCCGGCGGCCTGGAGTTCCTCCGCTCGATGCTGTCGCGCGAATGGTCGACCCTCTTCGCCCAGCAGGCCAACTCCCTCACCGTCCTCAAGGACGGCGTCGACCCGGCGGTCAAGCTCCGCCCGGGTACGCAGTCGGCCGTGGCCGCACTCAAGGGGGCCGGGGACAACACGTTCAACTACCGGTACACCGACTGGTACAGCGCCATGGCCACCGAGCTGGAGAACGCGTCCAATGAGCTGATGGCCAAGCGCATCCAGCCCAAGGAATGGATCAAGCGGGCCCAGGCTGCGGTAAACAAGGCGACCGAGGACCCGAACGCCAAGAACAACAAGCGCAGCTGACACCGCGTCCACCGGGCACCCGGAAACACCAGGGACGGACACCATGAGCCATGTAGCGAACAGCAAGGGGCGGGGCGGCTTCATCGCCGGCTTCCTCATCCTGCCCCTTGCGCTGTACCTGACCTTTGTCATCTGGCCGTACATTCAGACGTTCGGCTATTCCTTCACCAACTGGACGGGTCAGTCACCGACTTTCGACTTCGTCGGGCTGGACAACTACTCGGCCTTGCTGAAGGACGAGGTCTTCGGCGGCGCGCTGCTGAACAATCTGCTGCTCCTGGTGTTCGTCCCGACGGTCACCATCCTCATCGCCCTGTTCTTCGCCTTCATGCTGAACGCCGGCGGGCGCAGCGGAGCCGGCGGAGTCCAGGGGGTGGCGGGCTCCGCCCTCTACAAGGTGATCTACTTCTTCCCCCAGGTGCTCTCCCTCGCCATCCTCGCGGTGCTCTTCGGAGCCGTGTACCGCAGTGACGAGGGGGGCCTGCTGAACGGTTTCCTCACCAAACTGGGCCTGGTCGACCCGGCCCACCCCATCGAATGGCTCAACGAGCCCAACTTCGTCCTCTGGTGCCTGCTGCTCGTCGTCGTCTGGCACGGGGTCGGTTTCTACCTCGTCCTGTTCTCGGCGGCCATGCAGTCGGTGCCCAAGGACATCTACGAAGCCGCACTGCTCGACGGCGCGGGGCGCGCCCAGACCTTCTTCAAGGTCACGCTGCCCCTGCTGTGGGATTCTGTGCAGACCTCCGCGGTCTATCTGGGCATCGCCGCGATGGACATGTTCGTCCTCGTGTCGACCATGACCTCGGGCCAGTTCGGCGGCGGACCGGACCACCACAGCGAGGTCATGGCGACGGTGCTGATGCGTAACTTCCTCTACTTCGGCAATGCGGGCTACGCCTGCGCCATGGGGGTCGTGATGCTCGTCCTCACCCTGATCCTCTCCGCCATCACGCTGCGGGCCACTCGCCGCGAGCACGTCGAGTTCTAGCGGGAGACCACGATGACCACTGTGATCAAAGCACCGGGCGAGGCGGCGGCCGAGAAGCGCTCCGCCGCCACCGGGCAGCCCCGCGGGAGCAAGAGCGGTTCCGACGGCATGGTGCTCAACGTCTTCTCGCACGGCTTCCTCGCCGTGTGGGGGATACTGATCGTCCTGCCGCTGATCTGGCTGGTGCTCGGCTCGTTCAAGACCGACGTGCAGATCGGCAGTTCGGCCCTGAGCTGGCCGGCCCACTGGGAGTTCGACGCCTTCGGGCGCGCCTGGAACAAGGGCATCGGGGACTACTTCGCCAACACGCTGATCGTGATGGTGTTCTCGGTCCCGCTGACGATGCTGCTCGGCTCGATGGCCGCGTACGTCCTGGCACGCTACCCCTTCGCGGGCAACCGTCCGATCTACTACTTCTTCGTCAGCGGGGCCATGTTCCCGGTCTTCCTGGCGCTCGTCCCGCTGTTCTTCATGGTGAAGCGGCTGGACATGCTCAACTCGTACCAGGGTCTGATCCTGGTGTACGTGGCGTACTCGATGCCGTTCACCGTCTTCTTCATGCACTCGTTCTTCCGGACGCTGCCGACGGCCGTGCACGAGGCGGCGGTGATCGACGGGGCCTCGCACACCCGCATCTTCTTCCAGGTGATGCTGCCGATGGCCAAGCCCGGCCTGATCAGCGTCGGGATATTCAATGTCCTGGGGCAGTGGAACCAGTACATCCTGCCGTCCGTGCTGATGCAGCCGCAGACCGGATCGGACCCCGAGCGCTACATGCTCACCCAGGGCCTGATCCAGCTGCAGTACCAGATGGGCTACGAGACGGACCTGCCGGTGCTGTTCGCCGGTGTGACCATCGCGATGATCCCGATGCTGGTGGTCTACCTGTCCTTCCAGCGGCAGATCCAGGCGGGCCTGACCTCGGCCACGCTCAAGTAGCCCGCACTCATGCGGTGGTGCCCGACGCATCGGGCACCACCGACCAGCTGACCGCCGAGACGGAGGGGTCCAGCGAGAGGTTGCTCACCGCTTCCTCCAGCATCCGGCCCCCCTCGCCCTCGGCGGTCAGCAGCGCGGACACCGTCACCAGGCCGGCCTCCGGGCCGTCCTGGCTGCGGATCGAGCGCAGCTGGTACCCCGGCCGGCCCAGCGCGTCGACCAGCCGGTGGCGGATGTGGGCCTCCTCCGCCTCCAGGCACACGGCCTCGAAGTGGAAGTCCGTGGCCACCTCGGCCCCGCCCCCCGGCTCGCGGTCCATCCGCCGGCCCAGCGGGCGCAGCAGGAGGTTCGCCCCCACCACGCCCACCGTGCCGCAGGCCGCCAGGACGAACATCCCGGTGCCCGCGAGGCAGCCCACGGCCGCCGAACACCACAGGGTGGCGGCCGTGTTCAGGCCCCGGACGCTCAGCCCGTCGCGCATGATCACACCGGCGCCCAGGAAGCCGATCCCCGAGACGATCTGGGCGGCGACCCGCGAGCCGTCGTACTGGACCTGCGAGACCTCGCCCATGAACCCGTACTGCGAGAGCAGCACGAAGAGCGCGGCCCCGCCCGCCACCAGGGCGTTGGTCCGCAGGCCCGCCATCCGGGCCCGCCACTGCCGTTCCAGGCCGATCGCCGCCCCGAATCCGAGCGCCGCGACCAGGTGCCCGGCCATCTCCCATTCGGTGAGCGTCACCGGCCTTCTCCCTTCCTGCGTGCGCGGCTCCTAGAGCCAGGTGCCGAACCTGCGGATGTACACGGTCTTCAGCAGCTGCGTGAGCGTGCAGTACGCCAGCAGTACGCCGATGAGCCAGGGGAAGTAGCTCGTCGGCAGCGGGACGAAGCCCAGCGAGGAGGCCAGCGGCGAGAAGGGCAGGAAGAGCCCGGTCAGCACCGCGAGGACGGTCATCACCATCACCGGCCAGGACGCCCGCGACTGGATGAAGGGGATCCTGCGGGTACGGATCATGTGGACGACCAGGGTCTGCGAGAGCAGGCCCTCGATGAACCAGCCGGACTGGAAGAGCGCCGCGTGCGCCTCGCTGTTGGCGGCGAACACGTTCCACATGATGACGAACATCGCGATGTCGAAGATCGAGCTGATCGGGCCGATGCAGAGCATGAAGCGGCCGATTCCCTTGGCGTCCCAGTTGCGCGGCTTCCTCAGGTACTCCTCGTCCATCCGGTCCCACGGGGTGGCCAGCTGGGCGATGTCGTAGACCAGGTTCTGCACCAGCAGCATGATCGCCAGCATCGGCTGGAAGGGGATGAAGGCGCTCGCCACCAGCACCGAGAAGACGTTGCCGAAGTTGGAGCTGGCCGTCATCTTGATGTACTTGATGGTGTTGCCGAAGGTGGTCCGGCCCTGGATCACGCCCTGCTCCAGGACGGTCAGGTCCTTCTCCAGCAGGATGATGTCGGCGGACTCCTTGGCGATGTCGACGGCGGTGTCGACGGAGATGCCGACGTCCGCGTCGCGCAGCGCGGCCGCGTCGTTGATGCCGTCCCCGAGGAAGCCGACCGTGTGGCCGTCGGCCTGCAGGGCCCGTACGATCCGGGCCTTCTGGACGGGGTTGACCTTGGCGAAGACCGTCGTCCGTGCGGCCAGCGCGCGCAGTTCGGTGTCGTCGAGGGCGTCGATCTCGGTGCCGCGCACCACGTGGCCGACCGTGAGGCCGACATCGGCGCAGACGCGGGCCGCGACGAGCTCGTTGTCGCCGGTGACCACCTTGACCGCGATGCCCTTGTCGGCCAGGCCCTGCAGGGCCCGGGCGGCGTCGGCCTTCGGCGGGTCGAGGAAGGCGAGGAAGCCGACCAGGGTCAGGCCGTCCTCGTCGGCCACCGTGTAGGTGTCGCGGGGCGTGTCCATCGTGCGGGTGGCGACGGCGAGGACGCGCAGGCCCTGGCGGTTGTTGTCCTCGGCGATCCGGGTGACGTGCCACCGGAGCTGTTCGGTCAGCTCGACCTTCTGCCCGCGGTCCGTCATGTGGGTGCACCGGGCGAGGACTTCCTCGACGGCACCCTTGGTGATCATGACGTGCTCGGGCCGGCCGGAGCCGCCGACGATGCTGTTGCGGTTCAGGACCACGGACATCCGGCGCCGGGCGAAGTCGAAGGGGATCTCGTCGACCATCGAGAACCGGGCATCGACGACAACCTCCTCGGCCTCGCCCACGCGGTCGATGACCGCCTGGTCCATCAGGTTCTTCAGGCCCGTCTGGAAGTGCGCGTTGAGGTAGCCGTACTCCAGGACCTCGTTGTCCTCGTCGCCGTGCACGTCGAGGTAGCGGTCCAGGACGATCCGGTCCTCGGTGAGGGTGCCGGTCTTGTCCGTGCAGAGCACGTCCATGGCGCCCAGGTTCTGGATCGCGTTGAGCCGCTTGACGACCACCTTGCGCTTGGACATCGCCACGGCGCCGCGCGCCAGGTTGGCGGAGACGACCATCGGCAGCATCTCGGGGGTCAGGCCGACCGCCACGGCGATGCCGAGGAGGAAGGCGGCCTCCCAGTCGCCCTTGGTGAAGCCGTTGATCATGAAGACGACGGGGACCATCACCAGCATGAAGCGGATCAGCAGGAAGCTGACCTTGCGCACCCCGGTGTCGAAGTTGGTCTCCGGGCGCTCGCCGACCAGGGATCCGGCCATCGAGCCGAAGTAGGTGTCGGAGCCCGTGGCGACGACGAGTCCGGTGGCGGTGCCGGAGGTCACCGACGTGCCCATCAGGCAGAGGTTGTCGGCCTCGACGGGGTCGGTGGTCGCGCTCTGGCCGAGGTCGTCCGCCCGGGTGTCGGCCTTGGCGACCGGCAGGGACTCCCCGGACAGGGCGGCCTGGCCCACCATGAGGTCCTTGGCGGTGATGAGCCGCAGGTCGGCCGGGATCAGGTCGCCGGCGGCCAGCTTGACCACGTCGCCGGGGACCACCTGGTCCATCGGGATCTCGAAGGTGGTGGGGGCCGCGCCGCTGCCCGCCCGGCGCTGCACCGCGCAGGTGGTGGTGACGAGCTGCTTCAGCGCGTCGGCCGCCCGGCCCGAGCGGTACTCCTGCCAGAAGCGCAGCAGGCCGCTGACCCCGACCATCACCGAGAGGATGACGACGCCCGGGTCGCCGGGGTCCTGCCAGTACATGACGGCCGCCAGGAAGACCAGAACGCCGATGAAGGGATTCGCGTACGCCCTCGCCAGCTGGACGTACCAGCGGGGGGCGCGTTCCTGGGCGATGACGTTGGAGCCGTGGCGCTCCAGGCGCAGCGCGGCCTCGGCGTGGGTGAGGCCGTTGCGGGAGGCGTCGACGGACTGCAGGACCCGGACGCCCGGACGGGCACTGATCTCGGCGAGCCGCTCGCCGACGACCCGGGTACGGGCCTCCAGCTCGGCGGTCTTGCGTTCGCGGCGGGCCCGGCCCGGGGGTGCGAGCTTCGTGGGGGTACGGGGGGTGAGCATGGTCATGGCACATACCTCCCTCCACGGTGTCCGGGCAGCGCGGAGCCGCGCGGTCACGTGGAGTGATCATGGGTCGGCGTCGAGCGGCACGTACGGCCGCGGGGCACGCCGATGGGCATGGATGACGCGCGCCCGACGGAAGCGTCAGGGCGTGCGGAAGGGGTTACGAAGGTGAATGCAGAAACGCACGGAGGCGGCGAGGGGCCGCGGGCGTGCACACTCGAAGAGAGACCGGCCGCTCAGGGAGCTCAGCCGAGGAGAGCGCTGCAAGGACTTCGATCGGGACTCATCCCGAACACCTCCTCGCGTAGCGCTTGTGTGACAGTGGGCGCCCGATCCGGCCGTGAAGACCGTGAAGACCAGCGCCACGGCGACCGTAGCACGAGTGGGATGGAGGTTTCTCTCATACTTATGACCGGTAGTGGCCGATTCGTACTGCCGCGGCCTCTTGACGTCGCGAGGCGCAAAGGCTCGGATTAAGGTTCACAAGTTGGAGAGACGCCGGGGTCTCGTGTCAGTCGGGGCATGCAGCCGCTGACAGCCCCGGCCGGGGGGCGACGGCTTGCCGTTGCTTATGGGCAGGAGTGGATGAGTCGTGCAGACTCCCGGATCGCAGTCTTCACTGCATCGCGCCAATCTGGAGCGCGTCGTACGGGCGGTACGGCTCGCCGGTTCGCTGACCCAGGCGGAGATCGCCCGGAGCACCGGACTGTCGGCGGCCACGGTCTCCAATATCGTCCGGGAGCTCAAGGAGGCCGGGACCGTCGAGGTCACGGACACCTCGGCCGGCGGCAGGCGGGCGCGCAGCGTCTCGCTCAGCGGTGACGCGGGCATCGTCATCGGTGTGGACTTCGGCCACACCCACCTGCGCGTGGCCGTGGGCAACCTCGCCCACCAGGTACTGGCCGAGGAATCCGAGCCGCTGGACGTGGACGCCTCCTGGGTCGACGGCTTCGACCGGGCGGAAGCCCTGGTGGGACGGCTCGTCGAGGGCATAGGGATCGGCCGGGACAAGGTCATCGGCGTCGGGCTCGGCGTCCCGGGCCCCATCGACCTGGAGTCCGGCACCCTCGGGTCCACCGCGATCCTGCCGGGCTGGGCCGGGATCAACCCGCGGCGCGAGCTCTCGCAGCGCCTGGGCGTACCGGTGTACGTGGACAACGACGCGAACCTCGGAGCCCTCGGTGAACTCGTCTGGGGGAGCGGCCGGGGAGTGAAGGACCTGGCCTACATCAAGGTGGCCAGCGGTGTCGGCGCGGGGCTCGTGATCAACGGCCAGATCTACCGGGGACCCGGCGGCACGGCGGGCGAGATCGGGCACATCACGCTCGACGAATCGGGCCCGGTCTGCCGCTGCGGCAACCGCGGCTGCCTGGAGACCTTCGCCGCCGCCCGGTACGTGCTGCCGCTCCTGCAGAGCAGCCACGGACCGGAGTTGACGATGGAACGGGTGGTGGAACTGGCCCGGGACGGGGACCCCGGCTGCCGTCGGGTGATCACGGACGTGGGCCGCCACATCGGCAGCGGCGTGGCCAGTCTGTGCAACCTCCTGAACCCGAGCAGGGTGGTCCTGGGCGGCTCGCTCGCGGACGCCGGTGAACTGGTCCTGGCCCCCATCCGTGAATCAGTGGGGAGGTACGCGATCCCCAGTGCGGCCCGGCAGTTGTCGGTGCTCACGGGGTCCCTGGGCGGGCGGGCCGAGGTACTGGGCGCGCTGGCCCTCGTGCTGAGCGAGATGGGCGATTCGACGCTTTTGGCGGAAAATGGAAGTGGAGTGCGAGCTCCCGCCGTCTTGTCTTCAGTTAGATAACGAATGGCGTCGTTGTCATCTCGTTAAGCATTCACTCCTTGACGACAAACTCGCGGCCGGGGTTGACTCACATCCACCTCGGCCGCAGTGCTGCGGCCTCGTCAGGGAGGTTCAAGTAATGAACACGCGTATGCGCAGAGTCGCCGTCGCCGTTGCCGCCGGCACCATGGCCGTCTCGCTCGCCGCTTGCGGCAGCGCGAAGGAGTCCGGGGACACGAAGGACAACGCCACCGGCGCGGTCAAGGGCGGCGCGATCAAGGTCGGTCTGCTCCTGCCGGAGAACCAGACCGCGCGTTACGAGAAGTTCGACAAGCCGCTCATCGAGAAGGCGGTCAAGGACCTCACCGCGGGCAAGGGCGAGGTCGTCTACGCCAACGCCAAGCAGGACGCGACCACGCAGAACTCCCAGGTCGACACGATGATCACCAACAAGGTGAACGTCCTGATCATCGACGCGGTGGACTCCAAGGCCATCGCGGGCTCGGTCAAGAAGGCCAAGGAGGCCGGCATCCCGGTCGTGGCCTACGACCGCCTCGCCGAGGGCCCGATCAGCGCCTACACCTCCTTCGACAACGAAGAGGTCGGCAAGGTCCAGGGCAAGGCGCTCGTGGAGGCGCTGGGCGACAAGGCCAAGGACGGCCAGATCGTCATGATGAACGGCTCCGTCACCGACCCGAACGCCGCGTTGTTCAAGAAGGGCGCGCACTCCGTCCTCGACGGCAAGGTGAACGTCGGCAAGGAGTACGACACCGTCGAGTGGAAGCCGGAGAACGCCAACACCAACATGGCGGCCGCACTCTCGGCGCTCGGCAAGGACAAGGTCATCGGCGTCTACTCCGCCAATGACGGCATGGCAGGCGGCATCATCACCGCCCTCAAGGCGGCCGGCGTGTCCCCCCTGCCCCCCGTCACGGGCCAGGACGCCGAACTCGCCGGTGTGCAGCGGATCGTTGCGGGCGAGCAGTTCATGAGCGTCTACAAGCCGTACGCCCCCGAGGCCGAGGCCGCCGCGAAGATGGCCGTGGCCCTCGCCAAGGGCGAGTCGATCGCGACCACCGCCACCGCCAAGGTCGACAGCCCCACCACCAAGGACGTTCCGTCCCTGCTGATCCCCGTCGTCTCGCTGACCAAGGCGAACGTCAAGGACACCGTCATCCGGGACAACGTCTACACGGTCGACGAGATCTGCACCGAAAAGTACGCGGCCGCCTGCGCCACCCTCGGCCTGAAGTAGGCCCCCCGCCGCTCGGTCCGCCGAGCGGCCCCCAAGCCTGTCCGGCGCTCCCGCCTCCATCCCGCCACTGGCGGGGCGCCGGACAGAAACGTTTCTCTCACATCCCCTGTGGTCCCGCTCTTTTGTACGACATCCCCGCCGGTCAGGCGGCAAGGAGATGGTTCATGTGTCCGCTGCGCCCGTACTGGCGTTGCGAGGGGTCTCGAAGCGGTTCGGTGCCGTTCAGGCCCTCACCGACGTAGAACTCGAGATCCACTCCGGCGAGGTGGTCGCCCTCGTCGGCGACAACGGCGCCGGTAAGTCCACGCTGGTCAAGACGATCGCCGGCGTGCACCCCATCGATGACGGAGTCATCGAGTGGGAGGGCCGCCCGGTCTCGATCACCAAGCCCCACGACGCCCAGAACCTGGGCATCGCGACGGTCTACCAGGACCTCGCGCTGTGCGACAACATCGATGTCGTCGGCAACCTCTTCCTGGGACGCGAGCTCAAGCGGCGCGGCGTCCTCGACGAGGTGGAGATGGAGCGGCGCGCACGCGAGCTCCTGACCACCCTGTCCATCCGGATCCCCAGCGTCCGCATCCCCATCGCCTCGCTCTCCGGCGGCCAGCGCCAGACCGTGGCGATCGCCCGCTCCATGCTGGGCGAGCCCCAGCTCGTGATCCTGGACGAGCCCACCGCGGCCCTCGGCGTCGAGCAGACCGCACAGGTGCTCGACCTGGTCGAGCGGCTGCGCGAGCGCGGCCACGCCGTCATCCTCATCAGCCACAACATGGCCGATGTGAAGGCCGTGGCCGACAAGGTGGCCGTCCTGCGGCTGGGCCGCAACAACGGCGTCTTCTCCGTGAAGGACACGTCGCAGGAAGAGATCATCTCCGCCATCACCGGGGCCACGGACAACGCCGTGACCCGCCGGGCGGCCCGCACCGGGGAGGCCCGCAAGTGAGCACCCAGCACATAGACCCCGTCAACCCGGCCGCCGCGCACGATGCCATCCCGGCCGTGGACCCCCGCCTGCTCGTCCGCGAGCAGGGCCTCGCCGGGTACGTGAACGAGTTCGGCCGCAAGCTCAAGGCCGGCGACCTGGGCTCCGTGCCCGTCGTCCTCGGCCTGATCATCATCTGGAGCATCTTCCAGGGCCTGAACTCGAACTTCCTCGGCGCCGAGAACCTCACCAACATCGCGATCACGATGACGGCCACCGGCATGATGGCGGTCGGCATCATCTTCGTCCTGCTGCTCGGCGAGATCGACCTGTCGGTCGGCTCGGTCAGCGGCGTCTCGGGCGCGATCGTGGCCGTCCTCTCGGTCACCAACGGCGTCAACGAATGGCTGGCCATCCTCGCGGCGATCGCCGGAGGTGCCCTGATCGGCTCCCTCCACGGCTTCTTCTTCGCCAAGATCGGTGCCCCGGCCTTCGCCGTCACCCTGTCGGGCCTGCTCTTCTGGTCCGGCGCCATGCTGCAGATCCTGGGCAGCAACGGCACGATCAACCTCGACTCCGATGGCGTGGTCGGGCAGCTGACCACGTACTTCTTCTCCGACGTGGCCGTCGGCTACGGGCTCGCCGCCGTCGCCGTGGTGGGCTACTTCCTCGCCACGTTCTCCGACAACCGGCGCCGCGCGGCCGCGGGGATCCCCTCCCGGCCGCTCGGCGAGATCCTGCTGCGCACCGCGCTCCTCGCGGTGTTCACCTTCGGTCCGGCCATGGTGTTCAACCAGTACAAGGGCCTGCCGCTGGCGATCGTGCTCTTCCTGCTGGCCCTGGTCGCCACGGACTTCCTCCTGCGGCGCACCACCTTCGGCCGCCAGGTCTTCGCCCTCGGCGGCAGCGTCGAGGCCTCCCGCCGCGCCGGCATCAACGTCAACCGGGTCCGGATCACGGTCTTCGCGATCGCCGGCACCTTCGCGGCGATCGGCGGCCTCTTCTGGGCCTCCAAGATCGCGGCGGCGAACCAGAGCGCCGGCGCCGGCGACCTGCTGATGAACGTGATCGCGGCGGCCGTCATCGGCGGCACCAGCCTCTTCGGCGGCCGCGGCCGGACCTGGAACGCCCTCCTCGGCGTCATGGTCATCACCTCCATCCAGTACGGTCTGGCCCTGGAGGGAATCGCGACGCCGATCCAGTACATGATCACCGGCGCGGTCCTCCTCGCCACCGTGGTGATCGACTCGATCACCCGCAAGACGCAGAAGACGGCCGGGCGCGCCTGACCGGCGTGTGCGGAGCGTGACGCGGCGGTAAGAACCGTCACAGTGCCCGGTGCCACCTCGTGTGGCATCGGGCACCTGCGCGTGCCCGCGTGAGCACAGACGTGCGGGTATGCACCCTTTTGGTGGGTGTGGCTCCGTACTGATGTGTACAGGTATGACAAAGGTGTGACCTGACCGGGACCGCGCCTCACCAACGGCCAAGTGGCGAACATTAGACTCGGCAGACCAGCAAGCGACTGCAAGGAGGCACGGGTGCTGCTGACCCGCATCAAGGGACCGCGCGATCTGGACCGGCTCAGCCAGGAGGAGCTCGAGCGGCTCGCCGCAGAGATCAGGACCTTCCTCGTCGACGCCGTCTCCAAGACCGGCGGGCACCTCGGCCCCAACCTCGGTGTCGTCGAACTGACGATCGCTCTGCACAGGGTCTTCGACTCGCCGAAGGACAAGGTCCTCTTCGACACCGGCCACCAGGCCTACGTGCACAAGCTGCTCACGGGCCGCCAGGACTTCGCGGGCCTGCGCACGAAGGGCGGCCTGTCGGGCTACCCCTCGCGCGCCGAGTCCGAGCACGACGTGATCGAGAACTCGCACGCGTCCACCGTGCTGGGCTGGGCCGACGGCTTCGCCAAGGCCAACGAGGTGCTCGGCAAGGAAGACCACCACGTCGCAGCGGTCATCGGCGACGGAGCCCTCACCGGCGGCATGGCCTGGGAGGCGCTGAACAACATCGCCGCTGCCAAGGACCGCCCCCTGGTGATCGTCGTCAACGACAACGAACGCTCGTACGGCCCCACCATCGGCGGCCTCGCGAACCATCTGGCCACCCTGCGCACCACGGACGGCTACGAGCGCTTCCTGGCCCGCGGCAAGGACCTGCTGGAGCGCACCCCGGTCGTCGGGAAGCCCCTCTACGAGACCCTGCACGGCGCCAAGAAGGGCCTCAAGGACTTCATCGCCCCGCAGGGCATGTTCGAGGACCTGGGCCTGAAGTACATCGGGCCCATCGACGGACACGACATCGAGGCCCTGGAATCGGCCCTGCAGCGCGCCAAGCGCTTCAGCGGACCGGTCATCGTGCACTGCCTCACCCAGAAGGGCCGGGGCTACGAGCCGGCCGTCCAGGACGAGGCGGACCGCTTCCACGCCGTCGGCGTGATCCACCCGGACACCGGCCTGCCGGTCTCCACCGACGCCGCCAGCTGGACCTCCGTCTTCGCCGACGAGATGGTCAAGCTCGGCAAGGAGCGCAAGGACATCGTCGCGATCACCGCGGCCATGCTCCAACCGGTCGGCCTGAAGAAGTTCGCCGACGCCTACCCGGACCGCATCTTCGACGTGGGCATCGCCGAACAGCACGGCGCCACCTCGGCGGCGGGCCTGGCCTCCGGCGGCGCCCACCCGGTCTTCGCGGTGTACGCGACCTTCCTCAACCGCGCCTTCGACCAGGTCCTGATGGACGTGGCCCTGCACAAGTGCGGGGTCACCTTCGTCCTGGACCGCGCCGGGGTCACCGGCACCGACGGCGCCTCCCACAACGGCATGTGGGACATGTCCATCCTCCAGGTGGTCCCGGGCCTGCGCCTCGCGGCCCCGCGCGACGCCGAGCAGCTGCGCGCCCAGCTGAACGAGGCCGTCCTGGTGAAGGACGCGCCGACCGTCGTGCGCTTCTCCAAGGGCGTCGTCGGCCCGGCGGTCCCGGCCGTCGGCAGGATCGGCGGCATGGACGTGCTGCGCCGTCCGGCCGAGGAGGTCACCCGGCCGGACGTACTGCTCGTCTCGGTCGGCGCGCTCGCCCCGATGTGCCTGGAGATCGCCGATCTGCTCGACAAGCAGGGCATCTCCACGACCGTGGTCGACCCCCGCTGGGTCAAGCCGGTGGACGAGGCCCTGGCCCCGCTCGCCGACCGCCACCGCGTGGTCGTCACCGTGGAGGACAACAGCCGCGCCGGCGGCGTGGGCTCCGCCGTCGCGCAGGCCCTGCGCGACGCGGGGGTCGACGTGCCGCTGCGCGACTTCGGCATTCCGCAGCGCTTCCTGGACCACGCCACGCGCAAGGAGGTCATGGCCGAGATCGGCCTGACCGCCCCGGACATCGCGCGGCAGGTCACCGGCCTGGTGGCCAAGCTGGACGGGCGCTACGACAGCGAGCCGGCCGCCGCCGTCGACTGAGCGGAGCGCCTGCCGCGACCGACCCGCGGCTGATCATCTGCGGTTGCACGCGACGGGCCGGGAGGTTAACCCTTGAAGGGTGGGCCTTCCGGCCCGCTTCGTTTCGGTGCGGTCTGCCTCGCGGAGGTGCGTCGGTGAGTAGGAACCTGAACGGTCCCTTCCGTACCAAGTCTGTCGAGCAGTCCATCCTCGACACGGAAGAGCCGGAACACGCGCTCAAGAAGTCGCTCTCCTCCTGGGACCTGACCGTCTTCGGCGTCGGCGTCATCATCGGCACCGGCATCTTCGTCCTCACGGGCAAGGTCGCCAAGGAGTCCGCCGGACCCTCCACGGCCCTCGCGTTCGTCGCCGCCGGCATCGTCTGTGCGCTGGCCGCCCTGTGCTACGCCGAGTTCGCCTCGACCGTCCCGGTGGCCGGATCCGCGTACACCTTCTCGTACGCCTCGATCGGCGAGCTGCCCGCCTGGATCATCGGCTGGGACCTCGTGCTGGAGTTCGCCCTCGGCACCGCGGTCGTCGCCGTCGGCTGGTCCGGGTACGTCCGCTCGCTCATGGACAACGCCAACCTGCATCTGCCCGCATCGCTCCAGGGACCCGACGTTCCGGGCGGCAGTTTCGACCTGCTCGCCTTCGTCCTGGTCCTGGCCCTCACCGCGATCCTGGTCGTCGGGGTGAAGCTGTCCGCGCGGATCACCGCGGTGGTCGTCGCGATCAAGGTCACGGTGGTGCTCATCGTGATCATCGCGGGCATGTTCTTCATCACGAAGTCCAACTACACGCCGTTCATCCCGCCGGCCGAACCCCAGACGGGCGGCTCCGGACTGGATGCCCCGCTCGTCCAGCTCCTCTTCGGCTACGAGCCCACCAACTTCGGCATCATGGGCATCTTCACCGCCGCCTCCGTGGTCTTCTTCGCCTTCATCGGCTTCGACGTGGTGGCCACCGCCGCCGAGGAGACCAAGCTCCCGCAGCGGGACATGCCCCGCGGCATCCTCGGCTCGCTGATCATCTGCACCGTGCTCTACGTGGCGGTCTCGATCGTGGTGACCGGCATGCAGAACTACACGGAGCTCTCCGTCAGCGCCCCGCTGGCCGACGCCTTCAAATCCGTCGGCCATCCGGTCTACGGAGGCATCATCAGCTTCGGCGCCGCCGTGGGCCTGACCACCGTGTGCATGATCCTGCTCCTCGGCCAGACCCGGGTGTTCTTCGCGATGAGCCGCGACGGACTGCTGCCGCGGTTCTTCTCGCGGACCCACCCGAAGTTCCGTACGCCCTACCGGCCGACGATCCTGCTCGGCGGAGTCATCGCGGTCGTCGCCGGATTCACCAGCATCAACGAGCTGGCGACCCTGGTGAACATCGGCACCCTCTTCGCCTTCGTCGTCGTCGCGCTCGGCGTCATGGTCCTGCGCCGCACCCGGCCGGACCTGCACCGGGCGTTCCGCACCCCGTGGGTGCCGCTCGTGCCCATCCTGTCGATCGCCGCGTCGGTCTGGCTGATGCTGAACCTACCGGCCGAGACCTGGCTGCGCTTCGGGATCTGGATGGTGATCGGCATCGCCGTCTACTACCTCTACGGGAAGCGGCACAGCCGGCTGGGCCGGGGCGAGGGCATGACCCCGAACCCGGCGCGCGAGGGCCGCTGAGCGCGTCCTACGGTGAGGGCATGGAGATCACCGTAGGACTGGAACCCTGGGCGGAAGACGACTTCTGGCTCCTGCTGCGCAAGAACGAGCCGGCCATGACGGAGCACCTGGGCGGCCCGGAGACCGAGGCCAAGCTCCGGGACCGGCACCGGCGTTACCTGGCGCTCAGTGCCCGGGAGCCGGGGGCCGGGCGGATGTTCCGGGTCGTCGCCGACGGCGAGAGCGTGGGCAGCATCGGCTTCTGGGAGCGGCTCTGGCAGGGGGAGGAGGTCTACGAGACCGGCTGGGGCATCCTCCCCGAGTTCCAGGGCCGGGGGCTCGCGGCCCGCGCGGCGCGGGCGCTCATCGCCCACGCGGGCGTCCACGGCACGCGCCGCCATCTGCACGCCTTCCCGGCCGTCGGCCACGCCGCCTCCCACGCGGTGTGCCGCGCGGCGGGGTTCGTACTCCTCGGGGAAGTGCGGTTCGAGTACCCGCCGGGGCAGTGGCACGCGAGCGGTGACTGGCGTGCGGTGCTGGGCGGGAACGGCTCGTAGCACCGGCCCGCGGGGGACCGGTGCCACGAGGCGCAGGCGGTGGGTGTCAGCCGCCGGTGGCGGGGGACTTCTTGGCCGAGGCCGGGATCGGCTGGTCGTTGCGCAGGGCCTCCCACAGCTGGCCGGCCTGCGGCTCCACGGCGACGACGCGGTTCTTGTCGATCTTGTCGTAGGCGACCGGGAGCATGATCGTCTCCATGGTCTCCGGATCCACGCCCTTCATGCTCTGGGCGAAGTCCGACAGGCCCTTGAGGGAGTCGAGTTCGGCGTCGGTGGTCAGTGCCTTGGTGCCGGCGTCGGCGAGCTTGTAGAGCCGGGCCGGGCTGCTGAGGATGTCCTGCTTCTTGATCTCGGACAGCATCGCGATCATGAACTTCTGCTGCAGGTCGATGCGTCCGAGGTCGCTGCCGTCCCCGTAACCGTGGCGGGTGCGAACGAACTTGAGCGAGTCCGTGCCGTTCAGGCGGTGCGGGCCCGCGTCGAGGTCCAGGCCGCCCTTGATGGGCTTGTCGAGGGTGACGGTCACACCGCCGAGCGCGTCCACCAGCTCCTTGAATCCGGCGAACTCCACCTTCACGAGGTGGTCGATGCGGATGTCGGACATCGTCTCGACGGTCTTGACGACACAGGCCGGGCCGCCGGTTCCGATGACGCTGTTGATCATGACGCGGTTCGCCCCGGCAATCGTCTTGCCGTTCTTGTCCTTGCATTCGGGCCGGGTCACGAGGGTGTCGCGGGGGATGCTGATCGCGGTGGCCTTCTTACGGCCCTCGGGTATGTGCACCAGCATGTTGGTGTCCGAGCGGGAACCGCTGACATCGCCGTGATCCAGCTCACCATTGGCGCCGGAGCGCGAGTCCGAGCCGAGCACCAGGATGTTCTGGCCGCTGTCCGGGAGCTTCGCCGGCCGATTGTCGACACCGATCGCCTGGTCGAGGTCGACGCTGTCGATGTTCCCGTTGAGGTGGTTGTATGCCCACCAGCCCGTGCCGGCGGCGCCGAGCAGGAGCAGGGCCAGCACCACCAGGACGATCTTGATCGCGCGGCGCCCGCGTGACCTGGGCGGACGCGCTGCTCGCCGCCCGGTGTTCCGGTGACTGGGCGTGGCGGTCTGTTGGGTCATACTGCTCGAATCCTCGGGGCCTCGGTCGGCTGACGGACGGCGCGGTGGGCCGGATGCCGCTGCACTATAGGCAGATTTTCAACTCGAACGGGAGAGCGCCTATCGTCTTCGGGGTTGGTACGGAGTGGATAAGCGCAGCCGTGAGAGGAATGGGGAGCACAGCCAATGGTCCGAGCGACCGGACGTCGAACGAGGCGCGGCGCCACCTCCCGTGAGCAGGGGCAGGCGGCCCCTCGTACGGGAGCGGGCCGGTCCGCTCCCGTGGCCATCGTCGTCGCCACGCCCGGTGAGGCCATCCCCCTGATCGCTTCGGAGCCGGACGGCTCGGCGATCGAGATCGTCTGTCTCGACGGCGGCGGCGACGCCGAGTACCGCGCCATGGAAGCGGCCGTGGCCGAGGCGCGCCGACGCGGCTGCCGGTTCTCCGGGGACCCCTTCGTCCTGGACGCCGGGGCGGGGAGCATCACGGGGCAGATCCTCGACGTCTTCCACGAGACCGGGCCCGTCCGCGTGCGGACCCTCGATCCGGATCCCACCCACGTCGGCTTCGACAAGGAGCGGAAGCTCCCCATCGTCACTGAGCCGGCGGCCCGCGGCCAGGTCACCCGCAGCGCCCTCAGGGCCGCCCGCCGGTACCAGCGGGACGTCGGCGTGCCCGTCTTCGTGGACTGCCGCGCGGCCGGCACGGACCCCGGGCTCCCTCCCGAGTCCACCACCCGGTATCCGCTGCCGACCCGATGGCTGGTCACCGGCAAGGACGGCCGTCTGTCCGCGTACCTGCCCACGGCCGCCGGCGTCGTCCGCTGGACCGAGGGCCGCAGCGAGGCCGAGGGGTGGAGCGGACCCGAGCTGCTCGAAGGACCCGACCTCATGCCGGGGCTGACCGTGGTGCAGGGGCCCGAGGGCTACGCGTACCTGATCGGTCTGAGCCGGACCGGCCGCAAGGAGGGCGGCGCCGACATCGAGGTGGTGTGCGCCGCCCAGTACCAGACGGGCCGGCCCCTGGGACCGTGGGTCCCGCTCGGCAACCCGCACACGAACTGGCAGGTGGCCCGCTCCATCGGGTTCCCGGTGGCCGCCTTCGCCGCCGACGGCTTCATGCACGTCTTCGTCCGCAACTTCGGACGCGGCGTCAGCGTGCGCAAGCAGTCCCCGAAGGGGGTCCTGAGCAGCTGGGAGGCCTTGCGCGGGCGGAAGGTCGCGGACGAGATGGTCACCTTCGCGTCACCCGACGGCGGTGTGCACCTGGTGGCCCGGACCCGTGACGACGGCGCCGCCGTGCACTGGTACCGCGGGGGTGCGGCCTCGGAGTGGCAGGAGAACCGCCGGATCCCGGTGAGCCTGCGCGCGGGCAGCCTTTCGGCCGCACCGGAATCCGGGCTGGTGCGCTTCCGCTACGGGGCGACGAACGAGGTCTGCGTCTGGTGGCCGGGCGCCCATGCCCCGATAGGCCTCGGCGGACCCGACGGGGACGGACCGGTCACCGGGGTCGCGGGAGCCGACATCCAGGGCTGGGGGTGCACGGTGCTCGTGCGCGCCGGCCACGGGGGAGTGCCGGCGATCGGTGCGCACCCGGACGGACGGCCGGACACGGGGGTGTGGTGGTCGCCGTCGGGGGAGCGCTCGATCGTCCCGCCCGCCGCGGCCTTCGACAGCCAGGGCCGTGTGGTGATCGTCACGGTCGGAATGGACGGAAGACTGCGTGTCGCCCGGCAGCAACTGGGATCCGATGGCCTGGAGTTCACTCCGTGGCGTGTCCTATAGGCCTGTTTCGTCAGATCGTGTACGGCTTTGGTGAAGGTAACCGTCGACGTGTGGCCTGGAACCTGTCTGTCACGTCTTGCTAAAGTCTGAAGAACGCCCTTTACCTGAACCATAAGTGAATGGTTGGCGTCACTGACCGCCATATGCCGTCACACGTGATCACAGGATGAAGGTTCTGCCTGTACATCCCGTGCCGGTGTCGATGACTGAGGGGTTATGTCCAAGCTGTCACTGAAGGCCGTCCAGAAGCTCACCTGTAAAAAGCGGGACGCCTGGTGGACGGTCCTTCTGGTAGACCCGATAGCGACCCGCCTCGTCTGCGTGCTGGCACGGTGGAACTTCGTCACGCCGAACCGGGTGACGTGGGCCGCACTCTTCGTGGGCTTGGGCTCGGCGTACTACTTCTTCCAGGGTGACTGGGTCTCGCTGAGCATCGGCGCGGCCCTCTACCACCTCAGCTTCATCCTCGACTGCATCGACGGCAAGCTCGCGCGCCTCAAGGGCAACGGGACCATCTTCGGCGGCTGGCTCGACTACGTCTTCGACCGCATCCGCGTCCTGATCTGCGCACTGGCCCTGATGGGCGGGCAGTTCGTCCAGAACGACGACGAGGTGTACCTGCTCGCGGCCCTCGTCGTGATCTTCCTCGACATGCTCCGCTACGTCGACGCCCTCCAGATCTACAAGATGCGCATGTCCATGCGCGCCAAGATCGCCGCCGTCACCCTCGCCCGTCAGGCGGAGCAGGGGGTCGAGGAGGAGGAGCGCAAGGTCGTCTTCATCGAGGACCTGCTGCGCGAGAACCCCCTGGGCCAGGCCGACGAGCTCAAGCGGCAGAGCACGGACGTGGAGCAGGCCGAGGTCATCGACCTGCACGAGCAGTTCCGCGAGCGCTTCCCCTGGTACGCGCGCGTGCGCCACGCGCTGGTGCAGAGCCGCATCCGGCCGCACCTCATCAGCGGCATCGAGTTCCAGATGTTCATCTTCATCGTCGGCCCCGTCATCGGCCACGTGCTGTGGACCACGGCGGTGTCGGCCGTGCTGATGGGCGGCTTCGAACTCGTCATCATGTTCAAGTTCTGGCTCTCCACCCGGGACTTCACGCGCACCATGGAACGCCTCGACCCCGGCAACATCCCGACGCGCGCCGGCTCCATCGCCGAGCACCTGCACGCCGGACGCCACCGCCGACGCGGTGAGGACGCCCTGCGCGAGGTCGAGGAAGTCGCCCAGCGCTTCCCCGCCCCCGAGCCGTACGAGGACCCGGGCTTCGTGCCGTACCCCCGGCCCTACCCGGACGAGTACACGGGCGCCGTGACGGACACCATGCAGCTCTCCAAGATTCCGGCCCAGGCCCTGCGGCCCGGCTACGTCGAACCGGAGCACTACTCTCGATGAATTTCCCGGTCGACATATCGCACTACGGCGTCACCATCGTCATACCGGCCTTCAACGCCAGCGCCACGCTCGCGCGCGCCTTGCAGTCGGCCCTGGCGCAGACGCACCGCGGCGTCGAGGTGCTGGTCGTCGACGACCGTTCCACCGACGGCACCCTCGCCCTCGCCCACCAGTTCGCAGCCCAGGACGGACGCGTCCGGGTCATCGAGCGGCCGCAGAACAGCGGAGGTTGCGGAGCGCCCCGCAACAACGGCATCGAGGCGGCCTCCGGCCAGTTCGTGATGTTCCTCGACGCGGACGACGAGCTGCCGCTCAAGGCGGCCGAGACGCTCCTGTCCTCGGCGCTCGTCACGGGCTCGGAGATCACCGCCGGCCGTGTCGTGCGCATCAACCACGCCACGGACGAGCTCACCGTCTGGCAGCCCCAGCTCTACCCGGCCGACCAGACGGTCGCGGGCCTCGGCGGCATGCCGGAACTCATCGACGACCCGATCGCCGCCGGAAAGCTGTACCGCCGGGACTTCCTCGACAACCACGGGATCCGCTTCCCCGAGGGCGTCTTCTTCGAGGACACCTACTTCTCCACGGTCGCGAACTTCCACGCGCGCTCCTTCACCATCCTCGCCACCCCCGTCTACCGGTGGATGTGGGAGCGGGAGTCCGACCAGCCGTCGATCACCAACCGCCGGCACGAACTGCGCAGCATCAGCGACCGCGTCCTGGTGCACCAGTACACCGACAGCTTCCTGCGCAGCGTCGGCCGGCCGGACCTGCTGGCCCGCAAGGGCGCCAAGTTCCTGGGGCACGACCTGCGGCTCTACACGCCCGAGTTGCGCACCGGCGACCACGCCTTCCACAGCGGGTTCCTCGCGGCCGTCGCCCCGTACCTGCACAGCCTCGACCCCGCCACCTTCGAACTGTGCGGCCCCATGGAGCGGGTACGCGCCTTCGGCCTGATGCACGGACGCGTCGACATCGCCGTGTCGGCCTCCGACTACATGAAGCGCCGCAGCGTCATCAGCTCCGACATCGTGGAGCGCGACGGCAGGGTGTTCTGGTCCGGGTCGCTGCTGGGCTACCCGGATGCCGAGAAGTTCCTCGAGGTCACCGAGCTGGAGCTGACCGGCCACACGCTCGCCGACTCGCGCATGTACAACAAGGCCTCGTCGATCGAGATGGTCGACGGCGAGCTGCACATCTCCGGCGCGATCCGCAACCAGTTCAGCCGGTTCGGCGCCGATGACAAGGTCGAGCTCATCGCCGTGCTGCGCCGCCGCAGCACCAAGGCCGACCACCACTTCCCCGTCTCCGGTGTGGAGATCGACAAGGACTGGATCCGGTACCACACCACCATCGACCTCAAGGCCACCCTGGACAAGACCGACCGGGTGGGCAACTGGAACTTCTTCGTCCAGCTCCGGCACGCCGGTCAGCGCGCCTCCACCGCGCTGAACATCAGCGGTGTCGACGTCAGCAGCCTGCGGCACTCCTGCGACGCGGGCGTCTACGAGGTCTACGAGACCGTCAGCGGCAACCTGGGCCTGCGCCCGGAGACCGGTGAACAGCGCGTCAAGGTCTCGGACCGGGGCACCCCCTGGCTGTGGTGGCAGGGCGCCGACGCGACCGGACCCGTCGCACCGCCCGAGAGCTACGGCGCCACGCTCGTCGTCCACTGCCACAACGACGAGTACCACCTGCGCGAGTTCCTCGCCTCGCTCGTGGCCCAGCGCAGCTTCGCGCGCACCCAGGTGGTGTTCGTCGACGACGGGTCGAACGACAGCACCGCACGGCAGCTCGCGGCCTTCGCCGCCTACTACCCCAACGCGGGCGTCGTCACCCAGCACAGCCTCGGCGCCAGTGCGGCCTTCGACCACGGGCTGCAGTACGCCGTCGCCCCCTACGTGATGTTCGCGCGCGCCCGGGACATCCTCGGCGAGGACGCCATCGGCCGGCTGCTCGCGGCCGCCCGCCGGGTCAAGGGCGCCGACGTCGTAGCCGGCCAGGCCGACAACTTCCCCGGCCCGTGGCGCAGCGAGGACGAGCCGTGGCAGCGGTACTTCACGTCCAAGGACTCCGTCCGCAGGCTGGCCGACGCGCCGTACCTCGTCTTCTCCACGCTGCTCGGCGGGAAGCTGTTCAAGACCTCCTACATCCGGGAGCACGGCTTCCGCGGCGGCCCGGGCCCGGGCCTGGAGGACGACTGGTTCACCGTCCCGGCCGTGCTGTACGCGCGGCTCGTGGCCGTCGCTCCCGACGCCCGCTTCTTCGAGCGCGACGAGCAGAACCAGAACTCGCTCTTCGACTCGCCCTGGAACGACCCCGTCAAGACGGTGGACCGGGTCCGGCTGGCCGCGCACGTACTGACCTCGGTCCAGGGAGCCCCGCCGCGGACCGTCGTCCTGGCCCAGCGCTTCGTCGTCCGTACCCTCCAGCCCTACGTGCGCAACATGCACCGCATCATGAGCCGGCCCGAGCTCGCCTCGGTCCTGCCCCTGCTGGGTTCGGTCTACAGCCAGATCCCCGACGACGTGATCCTCCAGTACGCCGTCCACCCGCAGTCCAAGGTCCAGCACCACGCGATCGTCACGGGCAACCTCGACCTCTTCGCGGACCCGCTGGGAGCGCCGGAGTTCCTGCCCACCCTCTTCCTCGACGAGGAGGGCATCTACCGCCGGCTGGCGTCCGACCCGGTGCGGACCACGCTCCTGCGCGTTCCGCGGGCCTCCGCCGTCCTGGAGACCTTCGACTGGACCGGGGACGAGATCCACTTCGAGGGACTCCTCGTCCTGTCCGGCGTCGACATCAACGCCCGGTACACCAACCGGATCCAGCTCGTGCTCTCCGACGGGCAGCGCGAGGTGGCGCTCCCCGTGGAGCAGAACTACCGCCGCGACCGCTGGCGCACCCGCAAGAACCAGGACTGGTTCTCCGGCTGGCGCGCCACGGCCCGCCCGGGCACCCTCGACGCGCTGGCCAACGCCGAGCTGAGCATGGTGATCCGGGTCATCGACCAGGACCACCACCACGACGTACTGCTGGCCGCCCGCCAGATGCTGCACCGCTTCAAGGGCGTGCACACCCAGGGCCGCCAGCGCTTCGTCGTGTCCATCGACGACGACGAGCAGGTCACCGTCCGCTGGGTGCGCGGCTTCGCGGCCCGGTGCAAGGACAAGCTGCGCCGGTTCAAGTGGGAGGTGCGCAACTCGCTGCCGGGCCGTCCCGGCTGGCGCACCCGCCTCATGTACTGGTTCACGTACCCCTATCTCCACAACCGGGGCATCTGGATCATCGGCGAGCGCGAGGACACCGCGCAGGACAACAGCTACCACCTGTTCAAGTGGATCCGGCAGAACCGGCCCAAGACCAAGGTCTACTACTCGATCAACGGCGACTCCCCGGACTGGGACAAGGTCGCGCGGTACGGGCAGGTCATCGACCGGCTGTCATGGAAGCACCGCGCCTACCTGCTCCACGCGGAGCGGCTCATCAACGCCTACGACCTGGAGGCCTACCTGGGCTTCCCGGGCCTCCTCAAGCGGGCGTTCCTGCGCGGCTACGGAGACCTGCTGCGCTACAAGCGGGTGTTCCTCCAGCACGGAGTCGTCTACAACGACGTCGTCGCCTCCATCCACGGCCAGGCCACCAACGTCGACATGGTGCTCACCACGGGGCGCAGCGAGCGGTCGTACTACGCCGAGCACTGCGGCTACGGCTACGCGCGCGTCGCGGCGACCGGCCTGCCCCGCTTCGACGCCCTGGAGCCGGTGAACGGGCCGCGGCGGATCCTGGTCATGCCGACCTGGCGCCGCGACATCGTGGCGCCCTCGTACAACAAGGCGGCCAAGCCGGAGATCCCGTTCGCGGCGTCCGAGTACTACCGGTTCTTCTCCGCCCTGCTGCGCAACGAACG
Organism: Streptomyces sp. NPDC006450; assembly: GCF_040612195.1. Classification (NCBI taxonomy): domain Bacteria; kingdom Bacillati; phylum Actinomycetota; class Actinomycetes; order Kitasatosporales; family Streptomycetaceae; genus Streptomyces; species Streptomyces sp. NPDC006450. The sequence continues at coordinate 29,125 of NZ_JBEXPT010000060.1, forward strand.
GCTGCTGAGCGCGATCCAGTACTACGGCGTGGAGCTGGAATTCATGCCGCACTACGAGATCCGTCCGTACCTGAACCACTTCAAGATCGACCACCCGTCGGTCACGGTGTCGACGACGGGCCGCGACGTGCAGCTCGCGATGCGCGAGTGCTCGATGCTGGTCACCGACTATTCCTCGGTGTTCTTCGACGTGGCGTACATGGGCAAGCCCATCGTCTACACGAATTTCGACGACGAGTCCTTCTACAGCAAGCACTACAAGCGGGGCTACTTCGACCTCGCGCGGGACGGCTTCGGCCCGGCCTGCCGCACCGTCGACCACGCCGTCCACGAGATCATCGCGACCATCGAGCGACAGTTCGAAGTGGAACCGCAGTACCGTCGGCGCGCCGAGGAGTTCTTCGTCCTGCGCGACACCTCCAACTGCGAACGGGCCTTCGAGGTCATCGACACCATGGACGCCAACATCGTCGGCGACCAGCGGGCGCAGCTGCACCTCGGAGCACGGGGCTTCGGGGAGTTCTGAGAGACACATGAAGGACGCACCATGACGGCAATCTTCCTGTCCGGCGGATCGAGCGTGTGCAGCCGCCAGGGCAGCATGGCGCCCATGACCGGCTGGGGGCAGGCGATGCCGCTCTTCATGCAGGGCGTGGACGTGATCAACTGCGCCCGGGCCGGGGCCAGCACCAAGAGCTTCATGGAGCGCGGCCGGCTCGGCTGGATCCTGGACAACATCCGTCCCGGCGACCTGCACCTGATCTCCTTCGGGCCCAACGACATGAAGCCCGGCGCCGGCCTGCACACCGAGCCCTTCGACGACTACCAGGGCAACCTGCGGCGCTACGTCGTCGAGACCCGGCTGCGCGGCGCCCACCCCGTGCTCGTCCCCAGCCACGAGCGGGCGGTCTTCGACCGGTTCGGCAACTTCCGCCGGCCCCTGAAGCTCTACCCGGCCGCCAAGCGCGAGGTGGCGGCGCAGATGTCCGCGCCCCTGATCGACCTCAACGAGTGGAGCGTCGCCTGGTGGCGCCAGCTCGGCCCGCAGGGCTGCCGGCAGGTCTTCCTCTACCTCGAACCCGGTGAGCACCCCAACTATCCCGACGGGGTGGGGGACAACTCGCACATGCGGCCGATCGGCGCCGTGGAGTGCGCGCGGTTCGTCGCCGGCGAGCTGCGGTCGCGCGAGCTGCTGCCCGCCTCGTACTTCCGCAACCTGGAGAACCAGTTCGACGCGAACCAGGCGGTGCAGTTCCTGGACGACGTCGAATTCGACCGGCTCACCAAGGAGCGGGTCGGCGCGGCGATAGTGGGAGCGACGGCATGAGCAGCGAAGTGACCGCCTGGTTCCCCGTGGTCCGCGCATGGATCACCCAGGGCGCCCTCAGCGGCGTACTCGACCTGGCCTCCTCGGCCGACCCCAGCAGGCCCCTGGTCCCCGGCCAGGAGTTCACCCTGGCCATGACCCTCACGCCCAGCGGCGGCGCCTACCGCACGTACGGCTACGTCCTCGGCGACACTCTGGGCGACGCGGTGGTCATGGGCGGCCTGACGGGCCTGCGGCTGCTGAAGAACGGCCGCTACATGGGCTTCGCCTCCGGCACCGAGGCCGCCACCCACACCTGCACCGTGAAGGTGAAGGCGGACGCCCCCGACGGCGCGATCATGCTCCCGCGCGTCGTGGTCGGCCTGATGCCCGCCGAGGGCGACAAGCTGATCCCCAGCTCCGGCATCGAGGACCAAGGGTTCTGGATCCGCCGCCACAGCGTCCCCGGCCGGGCCCTGCACCTGCCCCCCGGCGCACAGGTCACCCTGCCCCCGGACGCCGAGCACGGCCTGCGCCGCACCGGCGTCGGCATCCCCCGGCAGGGCATGCTGCACTGCGCCCCCGACGGCACGGTCGTCTACCAGGCCCCCGCCGCCTACCAGGGCTACGACTTCTTCACCTGCACCTACGAGGACGCGGCCGGACACTCCGTCCGGTCGCACGTCACCATCCGCATAGGCGACCTGGGCATGTCACCGGGGGCGCTGAGTGCCTTCCATGGCTAGACACGCCCGTCTTGCGGCCGTCCTGGCCATGGCCCTGACCCTGGCGGGCTGTTCGAGCGGATCGGGGTTCCCGGACGCCGGGATCTCCTCCCGGGCGCCGGTCCCGGACGGCGCACTGCCCGAAGGGGTCACCTACAAGGAGTTCGTCCGCAAGCTCGACGGCCGCTCGCAGTCCCACGTACAGATGCTGGCGATCCGGCCCGACGCCAAGGTCCGGGTCGGGGCCATCCACGGGACGTCCCTCGCCCGCGCCGAGACGGTACGGGAGATGGCCGCGGCAGCCGGGGCGCTGGCCGCCGTCAACGCCTCCTACTTCGACATCAGCACCGGCAAGAACTACGGCGGCTACGACGGTGACCCGCTGGGCCTGTACACCGAGGACGGACGGCTGCTCAGCGAGGCGACGAACGGCCGGACCACCCTGCTGCTCGGCAACGGCGACGGCCGGCTCGACGCCCGCATCGACGAGGTCACCACCGAGGGCCAGGTGATCTCCGACGACGGAGCGCGCGGGGAACTGGACGGCCTCAACCGGGTCCCGGGCCGCGTCCTCGGCTGCGGAGGCGTGGGCGGCGACCGCGTGGCCGTCACGGAAGAGCCGATGGAGGACCCGTACGGCGGACTGTGCACGGACGCGGACGAGCTCGTGGCCTTCACCGCAGAGTGGGGCGAGCGCACTCCGCCCGGCCCCCCGGGCAGCATGGAAGCGGTCCTCGACGGCGACGGGCAGGTGGTGGACGTCCGCAAGCCCGCCGGCGGACGCATACCCGCGAACGGCAGCACGCTCTACGCGACGGGCGACGGCGCGGACTGGATGCGGTCCCACGCTCAGAGGGGCAACCGGATCAAGCGCTCCGTCCAGATGAACGACATGGTCGGACTTCCCGTGGAAGGTGCTGTCGACACCGCGGTGGGCGGCCGCTACCGGCTGCTGAAGGACGGCGAGTCCGCACTCGGCGCCGCCGCCGCCACGCCCAGGAAGGCTCCGCGCACACTGGCCGGCATCACCGCGGACGGCGCGCTGCTCCTGGTCACCATCGACGGCCGCGCTCCCGGTGTGGACGCCGGAGCCACGCTCGCCGAGGCCGCCGAACTCCTCGCCTCGCTCGGCGCCCAGGACGCCATCGGCCTCGACGGCGGCGGGTCGACGAGCATGGTCGTGCGCGGGGAGCTGCGCAACAACCCCCGGGAGGCCGAGGGGAAGGTCACCGAACGGCCCGTGGCCAACGCGCTGGCCCTCTTCGCCCGCTGAGCACGACCTTCCGCGGATGACAGGGGCCGGCCGACGACAAGGGCCGGCGGACGACAAGGGCCGGTGCCCACCACCCCTTTCGGGGGCGGTGGGCACCGGCCCTTGGTCGTACGTCCTGCGTGCGGTCCGGATCAGACCGGAACGCTCGCCAGGCCCGGGGCCAGGAACTTCTTGCCGTTCACCCGCTCCGAGACGCCCTCACGGTCCAGGTACGGCGTGATGCCGCCCAGGTGGAAGGGCCAGCCCGCGCCGGTGATCAGGCAGAGGTCGATGTCCTGGGCCTCGGCCACGACACCCTCCTCCAGCATCAGGCCGATCTCCTGCGCCACCGCGTCCAGGACGCGGTCGCGGACCTGCTCCTCGGTCAGGACGGCGTCGCCCTGTACGAGGAGGGCGGCGACCTCGGGGTCCAGCTCCGGCTTGCCGGAGTCGTAGACGTAGAAGCCGCGCTTGCCGGCCTTGACCACCGCGGCCAGGTTCGGCGAGACGGTGAAGCGCTCCGGGAAGGCGCGGTTCAGGGTCTCGGACACGTGCAGACCGATGGCCGGTCCGACGAGCTCCAGCAGCACCAGCGGGGACATCGGCAGGCCGAGCGGCTCGATGGCCTTCTCCGCGGTGACCACCGGGGTGCCCTCGTCGATGACGTTCTGGATCTCGCCCATGAAGCGGGTCAGGATGCGGTTCACGACGAACGCCGGGGCGTCCTTGGTGAGGACCGCGGTCTTCTTCAGCTTCCGCGCGACACCGAAGGCCGTGGCCAGCGAGGCGTCGTCGGTCTGCTCGCCGCGGACGATCTCCAGCAGCGGGAGGATCGCGACCGGGTTGAAGAAGTGGAAGCCGACCACGCGCTCCGGGTGCTGGAGCTTGGAGGCCATCTCCGAGACCGACAGCGAGGAGGTGTTGGTGGCGAGGATCGCGTGCGCCGGGGCGACCGCCTCGACCTCCGCGAACACCTTCTGCTTGACGGACATCTCCTCGAACACGGCCTCGATGATGAAGTCCGCGTCCGCGAAGCCCTCGGCCTTGTCCAGGACGCCCGTCACCAGGGCGGTCAGGCGGTTGGCCTTGTCCTGGTTGATGCGGCCCTTGCCGAGCAGCTTCTGGATCTCGGCGTGGACGTAGCCCACACCCTTGTCCACGCGCTCCTGGTCGATGTCGGTGAGGACCACCGGCACCTCCAGGCGGCGCAGGAACAGCAGCGCCAGCTGCGAGGCCATCAGGCCCGCGCCGACGACGCCGACCTTGGTGACCTGGCGGGCCAGGTTCTTGTCCGGGGCGCCGGCCGGGCGCTTGGCGCGCTTCTGGACCAGGTTGAAGGCGTAGATGCCGGAGCGCAGTTCGCCGCCCATGATGAGGTCCGCGAGAGCGGCGTCCTCGGCGTCGAAGCCCTTCTGCAGGTCGCCGTCCTTGGCAGCCTCGATGATCTCCAGCGCGCGGTAGGCGGCCGGGGCCGCGCCGTGCACCTTGGAGTCGGCGATGAAGCGGCCCTTGGCGACGGCCGCGTCCCAGGCCTCGCCGCGGTCGATCTCCGCGCGGACGACCTCGGTGGTGCCGTTCAGCACGTTCGCGGTCCACAGGAGCGACTGCTCCAGGAAGTCCGCACCCTCGAACAGCGCGTCCGCGATGCCGAGCTCGAAGACCTGCTTGCCCTTCAGCTGACGGTTCTGGTTCAGCGAGTTCTCGATGATGACCGAGACCGCGCGCTCCGCGCCGATCAGGTTCGGCAGCAGGGCGCAGCCGCCCCAGCCGGGAACCAGGCCGAGGAAGACCTCGGGCAGCGAGAAGGCCGGGATGGCCTTGGAGACGGTGCGGTAGGTGCAGTGCAGACCGACCTCGACACCGCCGCCCATCGCCGCGCCGTTGTAGTAGGCGAAGGTCGGGACGGCCAGCGCCGCGAGGCGCTTGAAGACGTCGTGGCCGCCCTTGCCGATGGCGAGCGCCTCGTCGTGCTTCTTCAGCAGCTCGACGCCCTTGAGGTCGGCGCCGACCGCGAAGATGAACGGCTTGCCGGTCAGGCCCGCACCGACGATGGAGCCCGCGAGGGCCTCCTGCTCGACCTGGTCGATCGCCGCGTTCAGGTTGGCGAGGGACTGCGGGCCGAAGGTGGTCGGCTTGGTGTGGTCCAGGCCGTTGTCCAGCGTGATGAGCGCGAAGCGCCCGGCGCCGAAGGGCAGGTCCAGGTGGCGGACGAGCGCGCGCGTCACGACCTCGTCCGGGAACAGCTCGGCCGCGCCCTTGAGGAGCTCAGTGGTGGTGGTGCTCACTTGCTGTCTCCCTCGGCGGTGAAGTTCGGGTTCTCCCAGATGACCGTGGCGCCCATGCCGAAGCCGACGCACATGGTGGTCAGGCCGTAGCGGACCTGCGGCTGCTCCTCGAACTGGCGGGCCAGCTGGGTCATCAGGCGGACGCCGGAGGAGGCGAGCGGGTGACCGAAGGCGATGGCGCCGCCGTACTGGTTGACGCGGGCGTCGTCGTCGGCGATGCCGTAGTGCTCCAGGAACGCGAGGACCTGGACCGCGAAGGCCTCGTTGACCTCGAAGAGGCCTATGTCCTCGATCGTCAGACCGGCCTGTGCCAGCGCCTTCTCGGTGGCCGGGATCGGGCCGTAGCCCATGACCTCCGGCTCGACACCCGCGAAGGAGTACGAGACCAGGCGCATCTTGACCGGGAGGTTGTTCGCGCGGGCGAAGTCCTCGGACGCGATGATCGCGGCCGTGGCACCGTCGTTGAGACCGGCGGCGTTGCCCGCAGTGACGTTGCCGTGGACTCGGAACGGGGTCTTGAGGCCCGCCAGGTTCTCCAGGGTGGTGCCCGGACGCATCGGCTCGTCGGCGGTGACCAGGCCCCAGCCCGTCTCACCGGCCGCCTCGTTGTTGTTGCGCACCGAGATCGGCACCAGGTCCTGCTGGATCTTGCCGTCGGCGTACGCCTTGGCGGCCTTCTCCTGCGAGCGCACGGCGTACTCGTCGGCGCGGAGCTTGGTGATCGTCGGGTACCGGTCGTGCAGGTTCTCGGCGGTCATGCCCATGAAGAGGGCGGACTCGTCGACCAGCTTCTCGGATACGAAGCGCGGGTTCGGGTCCACGCCCTCGCCCATGGGGTGGCGGCCCATGTGCTCGACACCGCCGGCGAGGGCGACGTCGTACGCACCGAAGGCCACGCCGCCCGCGACGGCGGTCACGGCGGTGAGCGCGCCGGCGCACATGCGGTCGATCGAGTAGCCCGGTACGGACTGCGGGAGGCCCGCGAGAATGCCGGCCGTGCGACCCAGCGTCAGGCCCTGGTCGCCGATCTGCGTGGTCGCGGCGATGGCGACCTCGTCGATCTTCGCGGGGTCCAGGTCCGGGTTGCGGCGCAGCAGCTCCCGGATCGCCTTGACGACGAGATCGTCGGCGCGGGTCTCGTTGTAGATGCCCTTCGGGCCCGCCTTGCCGAACGGGGTGCGGACGCCGTCGACGAAGACGACGTCCCTGACGGTACGAGGCACGTTGGCTCTCCTCCAGGTGCGGGTGTGCACTGCTGCGCGGGGGCGTGCCCATTGCTGAGCGCCCGCTCACCTCTCCATGCTACTTGTCGGTAACCGGCATGCACACCCCCCACGGGAGGAGCGGCGAAGGTCACACCCGGCCGGCCCCGTGTGAGCCCCCTCGCGCCCCCGCCGTGCGCCCGGCCGATCGGAGCGCCCGGGGTTACCCGAACGGGTCGGACACCGGCTTCCCCGGCCGAGTCGGCGGCGCCGGGTGCACGCCCTTGCGGATTCTGGCCGCGGCCCGGGCGCACCGTCCCGGACCCGATCGACGGAACGGAGCAGCACGATGGCGGCACCTGTCCTCACGGACTACTACGTGGACCACGATTCGACCATGCCCGCGAACAAGGGCGAGCCCGTCAAGCTCTTCGTGCGCAGGCGCAACGGCACGCCCGAGGGGGGAACGAGCAGGCCCGTCCTGATGCTCCACGGCAGGAGCGTCCCGGCCCTGGCCGGCTTCGACCTCCAGTACAAGAAGTACAGCTGGGCCGAGGCGCTGGCGAAGAAGGGCTACGACGTCTTCGTGATGGAACTCCAGGGCTCCGGACTGTCGACCCGCCCGATGATGGGCGACTGGTGGAACGTCCAGCCCACCGAAGCGCAGCGCAAGCTCCTCGTGCCCCACCCGAACGCGGCCGTGGACATGAAGCCGCCGACCTACGCCTTCCAGCTGAACAACTCCGGGAGCGACTGGGACGAGGTCGACACGGTGGTCGACTTCGTCCTCGAAAAGGCCGGCGCCACCAAGGTCGACCTCATCGGCTGGTCGGCGGCCTCCCAGCAGTTCGGGCCCTACGCCATCCAGCACCACACCAAGGTGCGCAGCCTCTTCCTGCTCGCGCCGATCTTCCCGCCGCAGGGCCGGGCGAGCGCGGCCGGAACGGACTTCGACCCTCCGGTGTCCCTGCCGGTGTCCTCGGCGGGCTTCGCCTTCCCGATGAGCGTCGGGACGAAGGCCGGAGTCGAAGCGGCCTGGATCAAGGACCTGAAGTGCCCCGACCAGCGCGAGCCCGGGATGGTCGACGAGGTGTGGAAGGCGATCATGGCCGTCGACCGGGTCGGCGCCGGCTGGGGACCCGTGGTGTCACCCACCGACCCGTCCCCGCAGGGGCTCAGCCGCATCCGGAACTCGTACTGGTGGGGCTGGAACTCCACCACGGTGAAGCTGCACGACGTCCTCGGCGACAAGGTGCCCGTGTGCATCGTCTACGGCGAGCACGACTCGGTGGTGAACACCGCGTCGAACCTGGGGCTGCAGTACTTCTCGGTCCCCGAGCTCTACCGGCTCATCCCCAAGGAGAAGAAGCTGATGTTCCGGCTGGCCTGTGCGGGCCACCAGGCGCCCTGGGAGGGCGTGGCGAACGACATCCACACCATGTCCGACCACTGGCTCAAGCACGGCAAGGTGGAGGGCGAGACCAAGGGGAGCTTCCACCGGGACGAGGACGGGGCCCTCACTCCGCTGGAGTGAGGGCCCCGTCGGCGGGGTCGGCGGTGCCGGTCAGTCCTGGCTCGCGGCCGGCTCGGCGGCCGGTTCCGCGGGCGGCTCCGTGGCCAGGGCCGTGACCAGGGCGTCCGTCACCTGTTCGATCTGCCACGGGCGGGCGCCGTAGCCCGCCAGGGCCTCGGCCACCGCGTCGGCCTCCAGGCGCTCGGGCGGCTCCCAGCACAGCCGGCGGACCGTGTCGGGGGTGATCAGGTTCTCCTGCGGCAGGTTCAGCCCCTCCGCCAGCGCCGACACGGCCGTCCGGGCCGCGGCCAGCCGCGCCGCGGCCGCCGGGTCCTTGTCCACCCAGGAACGCGGCGGCGGCGGACCGGCCGGGGTCGCCCCCGGCAGCGGCAGCTCGGCCTCGGGCAGGGCCTTCGCCCGGTCCACGGCGGCCATCCACTGGTCCAGCTGGCGCCGGCCCATGCGCTGCCCGTAGCCGGGCAGCGCGGAGAGGGCCTGCACGTTCAACGGCATGGCGAGCGCGGCCTCGACGATCGCGGCGTCACCCAGCACCTTGCCCGGTGACACGTCACGTCGCTGCGCGATCCGGTCCCGGGACTCCCACAGCTCCCGGACGACGGCCATCTGCCGGCGCCGGCGCACCTTGTGCATGCCGGAGGTACGGCGCCACGGGTCCTTGCGGGGCGGCGCGGGCGGGGCGGCGGCGATGGCGTCGAACTCCTGGTGGGCCCATTCCAGCTTGCCCTGCCGGTCCAGCTCCTTCTCCAGCGCGTCCCTCAGGTCCACGAGCAGCTCCACGTCGAGCGCGGCGTAGCGCAGCCACGGCTCGGGGAGCGGACGCGTCGACCAGTCGACGGCGGAGTGGCCCTTCTCCAGCACGTAGCCGAGGACCCCCTCGACCATCGCGCCGAGTCCGACCCGCGGGAAGCCGGCGAGGCGGCCGGCCAGCTCGGTGTCGAAGAGCGAGGTGGGCGTCATGCCTATTTCGCGCAGGCACGGCAGGTCCTGGGTGGCGGCGTGCAGGATCCACTCGGTGCCGGACAGGGCCTCGCCGAGGGAGGAGAGGTCGGGGCAGCCCACCGGGTCGATCAGTGCGGAGCCCGCACCCTCGCGGCGCAGCTGTACGAGGTAGGCACGCTGCCCGTAGCGGTAGCCGGAGGCGCGCTCGGCGTCCACGGCGACGGGTCCGGTGCCCGCGGCGAAGGCCGCGACCACCTCGGCGAGCGCGGCGGCGTCGGCGACCACCGGAGGGATGCCCTCACGGGGTTCTAGCAAGGGAATGGGCAGCCCGTCGGACGAAACCTCGTCGTCCGGGGGGCCGCCCCCGGTGGTGGTGCGCAGGCCTGCTGCGGTTTCTTGGGCGTCGGTCACCGGTCAAGGGTATCCGTGGATACGGCGCGCCCCGGGGGGCGACCGTTCGGCGGGGGGGGGGGGGGGGGTGTTGTGTGTTGGGGTGGGTGGTTTTTGTTGGGGGGGGGTGTGGGTGGGGGGTTGGGTGGGGGGGGGGGGCGCGGGGGGGGGGGGGGGCCG
>NZ_JBEXPT010000061.1:0-38871 GCF_040612195.1 Streptomyces sp. NPDC006450
CCCGGGGTTCCACACCCCCGGGCCCGGCGCCGTGTCCGGGAGCGCGCTCACCCCAGCGGAGCCTGCTGCAAGGGGACCGGCCGGGCGGGGGCGGGCGGGAGGGGGATGGGGTCCAGGCGGACGGGCGGGGGCGGGGAGACCGGGAGGGTCATGCCCAGGAGCCCGCACGGGACGTCGGGGGTGGCGTACGGGAGGTGCAGGCGGCCCTGCGGGGTCCAGCGGCCCGTACCGCCGAGCCAGCCGGCCGGGGCGCCGAGCCGGAACACGTGCCGGTCGGCGGGGCGCCACAGGGCCAGCCCGGCCACGGCGCCGCCGTAGCCCTCGCCGGCCTCGTCCACCCGCAGCGCCACCCCGCAGCTCTCCGGCATCAGCACCTGACCCGGCTGCACCGCGAAGGGCGTCGCCGTGGCCCCGACGGCCCGCAGGCACTCCGGGAAGCGCACCGGGCGGGCGCTGCCCAGGACCCCCCAGCCGAGCCGGGGTTCGCCCGGCGCGTCCGAGCGGATCAGCAGCAGCCCGCTGTCGATGTCGGCCAGCAGCAGCCGGTCGTTGCTGCCCTCCGCGATCTGGAGCAGTGGTGAGATCTCACCGCCCCGCCGCAGGTCCACGGCCACCGCCTTGGTCACCGGCCCGCCCGGGCCGTCCAGTTCGCGGTCCAGCGCCAGCAGCCGGCCGGTCCGGTCCAGCCAGACCCCGCCCGAGCAGCGCCCCGGGATCCGGGCGACCCGCTCCGGCCCGAAGGGCACCCCGGCCACCTGCCACACCGTGGTCGAGGCGGCCCCCACGGCCAGGGCGAAGGCCCCGTGCCCGTCCGGGGAGGGTGGCAGCAGGGTGACCCGTACGCCCTCGCCGGTTCCCGGGTCGTCCTCGGCCGGGATCGCGCCGAGCTGCAGCTCCCCGGTCCGGGGCCCGGCGGCCCCGTTCCCGGCGGCTCCGCCGCCCGTCGGGTACAGCAGCGCGAAGCCGTGCCGCTCCGCGACCCGACGGTGGATCAGCACCCGCCCGTCGGCCAGCGGCAGCACCTCGCTGTCGGCCTCCTCGGGCTGGGCGAGGGGCAGGGGCACCGCGTACGGCTCGGGACCGCTCAGCGTCCAGCGCTCCGGATAGCGTGCTTCGCCGTCCCCGGCCAGCCGGGCGGCGTAGGACCCGTCCGCGGCGATGGTGAACGGGGTCGCGCTGATCTTCTCGATGGCACAGACAGTCATCTGCGGACACCTCCGCCGAGGAAGGTAGTGATCGCGCTTCCCCCCGGACCACGCGACCATCCCCGCTTCACACATACGGGTGGCGGAGCGGCGGTTCCCCTGTGGGGGAGGAGGCGATTGTGCTGTGCGATATCGGGGCGTTTAGGGCGAGGGGTCTGGTGAGGTACACCTAACCCACTTGTGTAGATCCTTCATCTTTCACCCGCCCCCGTCCTCAGGAGACGTCCCATGTCCCTCCGGCGGCGGGGCAGTTCCCGCGCACGGTCACCCGCGCCATGGGCTCCACCCGGAGCTCAAGGCGGCCTCAACCTCGAAGCGATCAACGCCCTCGCCCCCGACCCCCGTCACGCGCGCCGCCGTCACGTGGCCCGTACGGTCCGGATCGGTCCGAATCCGGAGAGGTCCGCCGACCGCGCCTCCTCCGGCTCGGGGGTCAGGCCCAGCCGCTCCCGGACCTCACGGGTCAGGTCGTGCCGGGCGCCCATCGCCCGCGTCAGCTCCGCCAGCAGTTCCCGCCACATCGGCCGCGCCGCCGCCTCCCCGTGCAGCGCGGCCACCCCGGCCGCCTGCGCGCAGCGCCCGCGCAGGGTGACCGGTTCGTCCGCGCCGAACAGCTCGCTCCGCCGCGGCAGTACGGAGTTCAGCAGCGGCAGTGCCTCCGCCGGCCGGTCCCGCGCGGACAGGGCCAGCGCGAGCCGGAACCAGGCGTCCACCGTCAGCCGGTCCGCGCTCCCGAGCAGCGCCTCCAGATCCGGTGCCAGCTCCTCCCACTGCGCGAGGTCCGCCGCGGGATCGACCGCCCGCGTGGTCAGCGCCAGCAGGTAGCGGGCCCGTAACACCAGCTCACCGGCCGGCCCCTGGTGCGCGTACAGCGCCGGCATCAGCTCCACGAGCAGCGCGCGCGCCTCCGCCGGCCGGCCCGCGCCCTCGGTGTGCTCGGCCAGCCGGAACCGCGCCAGCAGCGTCAGCGGATGCTCCTCCCCGAGCGCCGCGGTGCAGTCGCTGATCAGCACCCGCCAGGTGGGCAGCGTCTCCTGCGCCGTGCCCGCGTCGGCGACCCAGCCGGCCATCACGATCCGGGCCGCGTAGGTCTCCTCCCGCCCGTCCTCCAGCAGCCCCACCAGATTGGCCACGAGCACCCGCAGCCGGGCGGCGGCCTCCGCGTTCCCCCGCAGCCGCAGGACCGCGTCGCACAGCTCGCGCCGCGCGTCCGCGCCGAGCGCCCCCACCGTGCGCTGCTCGGAGTCCAGCCGCGGGATCAGGGAGAGCCACAGCTGGATCGCGCCCACGTCGTCGCCGGCCCTGGCCAGCTGGGTGACGTACTGGTACCGGGTGTGCAGGGTGAGGCTGTCGGTCTCCCCGAGGACCCGGCGCAGATCGCGCACGATGTCCGCGTAGAGCTCGGCGGCCTCGCGCAGGGCGCCCGCCCCCGCCAGGTACCAGGGCAGCAGGCAGCGGGCGTACAGGGTGCGGCGGTCCTCGGGCCCGTGCAGGGCCTCCATGCGGGGCACGATCTCGCCGAGCAGCGCGGAGGCCTCCCCGAACAGTCCGTCGCGGGCGCAGGTGCAGGCCAGGTCGAAGCCGAATTCCACGGTCAGGGGGTCCTCGGCGCCGAACAGCCGGATGGTGTCGGCGAGCAGTTCGCCCAGCGCCAGCCGCGCGATCCCGGGGTCGTCCTCGGCGCGCGCCACCCGGCCGCGCTCCACCAGCGCGGCGCGGATCCGGGCGCTGAAGACCTCGCTCGGGTCGGGATCGGCGTACTCGCCCTCCAGCACCTCGTCCGCGAAGTCGTCGAAGTCCTCGAAGCCGCCGGCCTCGTCGGGCCCCCGCACGGGCGGCGGCGCGGGCGGCAGGTCCGGCTCGGTCGGTACGTACGCGCCCGCACCGGCGGATCCTGCGCCGGCGGGCGCGGCCGCGGCGAGCGTGCGGCTCAGCGTGCGCAGCCGGTCCACCACCTGCGCGGCGTCGGCCGGCCGGTCCGCCGGATCCTTGGCCAGCAGTTCCATGACCAGCCGGTCCACGGGCGGGGGCACCGCCCCGTACGCGCTCGGCGGCGGCGGGACCTCGTGCACCTGCTGGTACATGACCTGGAGCAGGCCCCGGTCCAGGGTGAACGGCGGCCGCCCGGTGAGCATCGTGTAGAGCAGGCAGCCCAGGGCGTACAGGTCGGTCCGCCCGTCCACCGGCCGGCCGTCGCACTGCTCGGGCGCCATGTAGGCCGGGGTGCCGACCATCCGGGCACCCGTGAGCTTGGTGTGGTGGGTGTCGTTGTCCTCCAGGAAGCGGGCGATCCCGAAGTCGAGGAGCTTGACCAGCCCGCCGTAGGTGACCATCACGTTGCCGGGCTTGAGGTCCCGGTGGACCACCCCCGCCTCCGGCCCGTGCGCCGACTCCAGGGCCAGCGCGATCTGCTCGGCCCAGGCCAGCGCCTGCGGGAGCGTCGGCAGCCGCTGCGCGAGCTCCTCCGCGAGCGAGCGGCCCCGTACGAGCTCCATGACGATGTACACGAGCGGTACGTCGTCCTGTTCCACGCTGTTGTAGTCGTACACGGCGACGATGTGCGGGTGCGCGAGCCGTCCCGCCGCCGTCGCCTCCCGGCCGAGCCGGGACACCAGCTCGGGCACCAGCGCCGGATCGGCTTCCTCGCGGATCAGCTTGACCGCGACCTTGCGGCGGATGCGCCGGTCGATGCCCTCCCAGACCTCGCCCATGCCGCCCACATCCAGGCGCCGGACCAGCTCGTAGCGGGCGTCCAGTAGTTCACCGGCACGCATGGATCCCCCCGTTTCCCCTGCCGCCGCAGACAGTATCCGCATCGGCCCGCGGATGGGACGGGAAGACCGGGGCCGGTCGCCACGGACGGTAGCCTTGGCCTGTGCCCCGTCTCTCTGAAGTCATCGCCGCGCTGGACGCTCTGTGGCCCCCCTCGCGGGCCGAGGAGTGGGACGCCGTCGGCACCGTCTGCGGCGACCCCGACGCCGAGGTCACCCGGGTCCTGTTCGCCGTCGACCCCGTCCAGGAGATCGTCGACGAGGCGGTGAAGCTGGGCGCCGACCTGCTCGTCACCCACCACCCCCTCTACCTGCGGGGCACCACCACCGTCGCCGCCGGCACCTTCAAGGGCCGGGCCGTGCACACGCTGATCAAGAACGACATCGCGCTGCACGTCGCCCACACCAACGCCGACACCGCCGACCCGGGCGTCTCCGACGCCCTCGCCGGCGCCCTCGACCTGCGGGTCACCGGCCCGCTGGTGCCCGACCCGACGGACCCGCACGGCCGCCGGGGCCTGGGCCGGCTCTGCGAGCTGGACCGCCCCGAGACGCTGCGCGAGTTCACGGCGCGCGTCGCCGCCTGGCTCCAGCCGACCGCGCAGGGCATCCGGGTGGCCGGTGACCCCGACGCGATGATCCGTACCGTCGCGGTCAGCGGCGGTTCCGGCGACAGCCTCTTCGCGCAGGTCCGGGCCGCCGGTGTCGACGCCTTCGTCACCGCCGACCTGCGCCACCACCCGGCGTCCGAGGCCCGCGAGCAGAGCCCGCTCGCCCTCGTCGACGCCGCCCACTGGGCCACCGAATGGCCCTGGTGCGAGCAGGCCGCGGCCCAGCTCGACGCCATCTCCGAGCGCAACGGCTGGGGTCTGCGGACCCACGTCTCGCGCACGGCCACCGACCCGTGGACGGCGCACGCGCCGTCCGTGACATCCCCTTCTCACCCTGGAGCCCCCAACTGAACGCCGAGCCCGCCGACCAGATCCGACTTCTCGACGTCCAGGCCCTGGACGTCCGGCTGTCTCAGCTGACCCACAAGCGCAAGATGCTGCCCGAGCACGCCGAGGTCGACTCGCTGACCCGGGACCTCGCCCAGCAGCGGGACTTCCTCGTCGCCGCCCAGACGCAGGCCGCCGACGCCGCCCGCGAGCAGACCAAGGCCGAGCAGGACGTGGACCAGGTGCGCCAGCGCGCCGCCCGCGACCAGGCCCGCCTGGACTCCGGCGCCGGCATCTCCGCCCGTGACCTGGCCAACCTGCAGAGCGAGGTCGTCTCCCTCGCCAAGCGCCAGGGTGACCTGGAGGACGTGGTCCTGGAGGTCATGGAGCGCCTGGAGGGTGCGCAGGAGCGCGTCACCGAGCTCACCGACCGGGTCGCCTCCCTGGAGACCAAGCTCGTCGACGCCACCGCGCGCCGCGACGCCGCCACCGGTGAGATCGACGCCGAGATCGCGGGCATCGCCAAGGACCGCGAGGTCATCGTCTCCACGATGCCGGCCGCGCTGATCGCCCTGTACGAGAAGATCCGCGTGAAGCAGGGCGGCGTCGGCGCCGCCCGCCTGTCGCAGCGCCGCTGCGAGGGCTGCCGCCTGGAGCTCGACCTCGCCGAGGTCAACGAGATCAAGGCCGCCGCCCGCGACCAGGTCGTCCGGCACGAGAGCTGCGGCCGCATCCTGGTCCGCATGGCCGACTCGGGCATCTGATGCCGAAGTTCGTTGTGGAAGCCGACGGCGGCTCCCGGGGCAACCCGGGGCCCGCCGGGTACGGCTCCGTCGTCCTCGACCCGGTGACGGGCGAGACGCTCGCCGAGCGCGCGGAGTACATCGGCGTCGCGACGAACAACGTGGCCGAGTACAAGGGCCTCATCGCCGGTCTCAAGGCCGCCCGCGAGCTGGACCCGGACGCGGTGGTCCTCGTACGCATGGACTCCAAGCTCGTCGTCGAGCAGATGTCGGGCCGCTGGAAGATCAAGCACCCCGACATGAAGCCGCTCGCGGCGGAGGCGGCGAAGGTCATGCCGCGCGCCCAGGTGACGTACGAGTGGATCCCGCGCGAGCGGAACAAGCACGCGGACCGGCTCGCGAACGAGGCGATGGACGCGGGCAAGCGCGGCAAGCAGTGGGAACCCTCGAACTCCTCGGCGTCCTTGGCCGCCCTGGACGCCTCGGCGGCCCGCGCCCTGGCGATCCCGCAGGGCCCTCCGGGCGATGCGGCGAAGGGGGCCGCCGCCGTCCGGGCCGCTCTGGCCTCAGGCGAAGGTACGCGGACCCGTGCGGGCGCCGCCGCGGGTGCGCGGGCCGGCTCCGCACCGGCCGGCGCCGACACCCTGTTCGGGGACCCGGCGGACCTGGTCGCCCCGGCCGATCCGGCGGCCCCGGCGTCCGGGCCGGACACGGCTGCGGCCGCGGCGGCCGTGCCCGCCACCGGTGCGTCCACCGCCGCTGCTCCCGCCCCCACGGCGGGGCAGGGCTGGGGGCCTGACATGGGGACCCCCGCCACCTTCGTGCTGCTGCGCCACGGAGAGACCGCGCTGACCCCGCAGAAGCGGTTCTCCGGCAGCGGCGGCAGCGACCCGGAGCTCTCCGCGGCGGGCCGCCGCCAGGCGGCCGCCGTCGCGGAGTCGCTGGCGGCCCGAGGCACCGTCCAGACGGTGATCAGCTCCCCGCTGCGGCGCTGCCGGGAGACCGCGCAGGCCGTCGCCGACCGGCTCGGGCTCACCGTCACCGTCGAAGAGGGCCTGCGCGAGGTCGACTTCGGCGCGTGGGAGGGGCTGACCTTCGCGGAGGCGCGCGAGCGCTACCCCGAGGACCTCCAGGCGTGGCTGGACTCCCCGAAGGCCGCCCCCACGGGCGGCGGCGAGAGCTTCGCCTCGGCCACCCGCCGCATCTCGGCGACCAGGGACCGGCTGCTCGCCGAGCACGCGGGCCGCACGGTGCTCCTCGTCTCGCACGTGACCCCGGTCAAGATCCTGGTCCGGCTGGCGCTGGGCGCCCCGCCGGAGGCCCTGTTCCGCATGGAGCTCTCGGCGGCATCCCTGTCGGCGGTCGCCTACTACGCCGACGGCAACGCCTCCGTCCGCCTCCTGAACGACACGTCCCACCTGCGCTGAGCGGCGCCGGGTACGACGAAGCCCCCGCCCCGAACGAACGGGTCAGCGGGGGCTGTTCGCCGACAGACGAGCCGGCCTGTACGCCGGGTTCTGTCACCCGGTGACCTCGCGGTCGCCGGGGAGACGGCCATCCATCTAGGACCGGCGTTGCCGCCGGCCTCGTGCGGTCTACCCGCGAACTCGGGCGGGCAGCCCTCGAACGTTCGCGCAGGGCCGTCCGAAAACGGCCCCTCTTGACCTTGCTCCGGGTGGGGTTTACCTAGCCGCCTGAGTCACCTCAGGCGCTGGTGGTCTCTTACACCACCGTTTCACCCTTACCGGGGGCCGAAGCCCCAGGCGGTCTGTTTTCTGTGGCACTGTCCCGCGGGTCACCCCGGGTGGCCGTTAGCCACCACCCTGCCCTGTGGAGCCCGGACGTTCCTCGGCGGGATCCGGGGATCCCGACGCGGCCGCCCGGCCGACTCGTCTGTCGTGCCGCCCATCGTACCGGCTGCGTCATCACGGCTTGACCTTGACGCAACGGCAGGGTTTCTACTGGAACCCATGCGGATCGGAGAGATCGCCGCGCTCGTCGGGGTCACCACCCGGGCGATCCGGCACTACCACCACGTCGGCCTGCTCCCCGAGCCGGACCGGCGCCCCAACGGCTATCGCGCCTACAGCGTGCGCGACGCCGTCCGGCTGGCCCGGGTGCGCCGGCTGACCGAGCTCGGGCTGAGTCTCGACGAGGTGCGCGACGTGCTCGCGGACGACGCGGGGCGCGAGCTGGCCGAGGTACTGGCCGAGCTCGACGCCGACCTCGCCCGCCAGCAGGCCGAACTGGCCGAGCGCAGGCGGCGCCTCGCCGTCCTGCTCGCCGCCCCGCCCGGGGAGGCCGAGCCGGTCTCGCCCGCGCTCGCGCAACTGCTCGCCAAGGCGCCCGCGACGGCCTCTCCGTCCGCCGCGCTCGACCGCGAGCACCTGAGCCTGCTGGACGCCTCGGGCGCCGTGGGGGAGGAGCTCTACGCCCTGCTCGGGACGGTCGCCGCCGATCCGTCCGTGCTCGCGCTGTACGAGCGGCTCGACGAACTCGCCGACGCCGCCGAGGACGATCCCCGGATCGGGCCGCTCGCCCGGGAGCTGGTGGCCGCGGTGCCGGCCGAGGCGTTCGCGGCGCTGGCGCCGGCGGCAACGGACGGGGCCGGCGGGCCGCAGGCGGTGCCGGGCTTCCTGGAGGCCCTGCTCGCCGAGTACGCCCCGGCGCAGGCGGAGGTCGTCCGCCGGGTGATGGAAGCCTTCACGGCCGGGTGGGCCACGCAGGAGAAGAGGGGCCGGGAATGAGAGCGGTACGCGCGGCACGGATCGGGGTGGCCGCCGTGCTCCCCGTGGAGCTGGCGCTGGTGGTGTGCGCGGCCGCGGGAGTGCGCCCGCCCGGCTGGGCGCTCGCCGTCGCCGAGGCGCTGGTGCTGGGGGTCCTCCTCCTGGAGGCCCGCGTCCTGTACTCCCTGTACGCCGCGGCCCGCACCCGCGGCGCCGACCCGGGCACGGCCCGCCGAGAGGCCGTACGGGCCGTGGTCCCCGTGGCCGTGCGCCGCCTCGTGCTCCACGAGCTGCGCGCGTGCGCCTCGCTGGCCCGGTGGGTGCTGCGGCGGCCGCCGCACGGGGTGCGCCCCGCAGACCACGCGGCCCCGTACACGGGACCGCAGACGGCCATGATGTACGGGCTGGTGTTCGTGTCGCTGATCGAGACGGTGGCGCTGGCCTTCCTGATCCCCTGGCCGGCCGTCCACCGCGTGGTGCTCGTCCTCGACGTGTACGGGGTGCTGCTGATGCTCGGGCTGCACGCCGCCTGCGTCACCCGGCCGCACGTCGTGCGCCCCGACGGGACCCTGCGGATCCGATACGGAGCCCTCTTCGACCTGGCCGTCCCGCCGGACGCGGTGGCCTCGGTCCGGGTGGACCGCCGCTACCCCGAGGGACGCCTCGTCACCCTCTCCGAGGACGGGGTGCTCGACCTGATCGTCGGCAGCCAGACCACGGTCACCGTGGAACTGGCCCGCCCGCTCACCTTCCGCCGCCCCCTCGGCGCCCGCGCCGAAGCCCGCGTCATCCGCTTCCACGCGGACGAGCCCCGCGCACTGGTCGACGCACTGCGGCAGCCCGCACCCCCGTGACGGGCTGCCGCGGTGCGACGGTGTGCGCCGAGCGTGACAAGCCGGTGCGCGCCTGTCTTGTCGAAAACGGCAGGGCCCGAAATCGGGTTCGGTCAGGACGCGGGCAGGAGACCCCCTAGCGGACCAGCGCGAAGGTGGTGGCCGCGACGGCCGCGCCCACCGCGGTGCCCGCGAGGACCTGCGCCGGGGTGTGGTCCTTCAGCTCGACCCGGGACCAGCCGACGACGGCGACCAACGCGTAGGCCGGCAGCAGCCAGGGCCCGTAGGTCAGGGCGAGCATGGCGACGCTCCCGGAGGAGACGGCGGCGTGCACGCTGATCTTCCAGACGGGGGTCACGGCGAGCAGGGCCGCGAGGGTGACCAGCATGGCCGCGATCAGCGCGATCATCGTGCGGGGCGAGCCGAGGAGCGCCATCAGCAGGATGCCGGTGGCGACCGAGCCGATGATGAACACCATCACGGTGATGCGCTGCCGGCGCTGGCCGACGTGCCGGTCGGCCCAGCGGCCGCGCCGGATGCCGTACTTGATGAAGGCCAGCGGTATGACGGCGGCGAACAGGCAGCCCAGGAGTCCCCAGCCGATCCCGGCGAGGCCGGCGGTGTGCCAGCCGATCAGGAGGGTGTCGGCGATGATCCAGGTCTTCGGATCGAGCCCGTCGGTGATCAGGCGGGCGGATCGGGACTCGGCGGGCTGGGTGAGGGTGGCGGTCACGCCGTGGCCTCCTGGCTGGTTGCGGTGAGGAACTCGTCCGCCACGGCGGAGTGGTAGATCCCGGCGAGCTGGATGAGCCGCTGTACTTCCGCGGAGAAGTCGAGTTCGTCGATGCCGACGGTGGCCTCGGGCTCCTGGGTGCCGTGGAGCGGCAGGACCCCGCGGGCCTTGCCCTCGCGGGCCGCCCGCATCCACAGGGCCTCGGCCGCCGGGCTCGTCGCCGGGTCGAACCCCGCCGCCAGGGCAGCGCGGTGGGCGCGCTCGCGGACCTCCTGGGCGGTGTAGGCGTCCAGGGTCAGCGCGGCGTCGCGGATCTCGATCACCCGCCGGTACAGCCGCAGGCGCGGGCTGCGCAGGAGCCCGGTCTTCAGGACGATGTCGGGGGTGACCGCGGTCAGGTCCTGCCAGAGCGGCTGGAGCTGCCGGTGGTGCCGGCCGTCCTCGACGGTGCGCCAGGCCACGCCGAAGGCGGGGATGCTGCTCCCGATGAGGATGAAGCCGATCGCCAGGTACTTCAGGGCATCGGTGACGTTGTCGACCGCGATGTCGCTGGTGTCGTCCGTGAGGCCCGCGAGGCGGCTCGCGATGTACCCGGCCCGCAGCAGGGTGTAGAGGACGCCGACGGCGGTCCCGATGCCCATGAGGCGGACGCCGATCCGCAGCCACAGGGCGCTGGCGTGCCGGGCGCTGCCCCAGAAGAGCCAGGTGGCGGTGGCCATGGCGATGCCGAGGTAGACGACGAAGAGGAGGTAGTAGAGCGTGGCCCAGCCGTTGCCCGCGGTCTCCTCGAAGAAGTCGGTCATCTCGTGGGGCCGCGGGACGAAGAAGGCGAAGAGCACGGCCATCGCCGTCATCGCGGTCAGCGCGGCGTAGTGCCGGGCCCGCAGCCGGCGGCCGGACTCCGGGCGGGCGATGGCGACGACGAAGTCGACGACCGCACCGGCCGCGATCATGCCCAGCCAGTGCTTGACGAGGGTGGAGAGGTTGTTGACTCCCGCCCAGTCGTCCAGGGTGCGCATCACGCCGGGCAGGCGCAGGGTCATGGAGACGGTCAGGGCGGCGAACGCCGTCCACAGGGCACGCTGTTTGACCGACCGGACGGCTGAGGGGGCGCGCCAGAGCGTCACCGACCAGAGCATGGCCAGGATGCCGATTTCGAGGTGTTTCACTTCACGACCACGTATTTCGAACGGGGTGCCCGAGGGCGTCATGGAGGCGTACGAGACGGTCCTCGGCCTCGCTGTCACTGGAGGTCGACTGCGTCGTGTTGTAGCGGCCGGCCCGCTCGTGGATGAGCGTGGCGAGGGTTTCGGCCTGCCGCTCCTGCGGACTGGCGAATTTGCTCCGCCCCATGAGGTGGGCCAGGCGGTCGATGTCGAGGCCGAGTTCCTCGTCGATCGATTCGGTCCTGCGCGCCACGTTCCTGATCCGGGCCGCCTCGGTGCGGATGATCGAGGCCACGGGAAGCTCGGGGCGGTCGAGTCCGGAGACGGCCGTGTGCGTACGCGTCAGCAGGCGCTGGAAGTGCTCGGAGGCCCGGGCGATCTCCCGGTCCGACGGCTGTTCGGGCATGTCGAGTTCGGGGGCGACGTGGCCGAGGAGCATGTGCGAGATCTCGTGGAGGACGATCTGCACCTTGAGGATCTCGGCCGCGACGGCGTCGTAGAAGACGAGGTCGGCGACATCCAGTCCGAGCCAGATCCCGCAGGGCAGGGCCGGATCGGGGGGGCCGTCGAGGGGCAGCAGGATCAGCGGCCGGCCGCGCTGCGCGGCTATGCCCTCGCAGAAGGCATCCAGGTCGAACGGCCGGGGGATGACGAGCCGGTCCACGACGGCGGCGCACTCCGCGTCGGCGCGCTTCCACCAGCGCATGGTCGCCCTCCCCGCCCCGTCATCGCCCAGTCCGCACACCCGATCGGGTCTGAGAGTAACCGGAAGCACAGCAGGGGCTCACCGAGGGCGGAGCGGTGGCCGGAATATGGCCGATCGGGTGGTGGGCGTGGCTGATTCGCGCCTCAGGACTCCTTGCCGCGGCGGCGCCGGGGCTTCACATCCGGAAGGCCTTCGGCCTTGCGGAGCTGCTTGATCAGGCCGGTGACGGACCGCATGGAACCGGCGGACAACCCGCTGAGACGGAAGGCGGCAGCCTTGACCTGCTCGTCCTCGAGGACCTGGGCGAACTCGTCGGCCGCGGCGGCCTTGCCCATCTCCTCGCGCAGCCGCGCGATCCGCTCCTCGATCCGCTGCTCGATCGCCTGGGCGTTCTCGCCGTCGGCCAGGTACCCGACGGTGACGCCGAAGAAGTTGGCGATCGCGCGGATCGAGTCGATGCCCGGGTTCGGGTTGTTGTTCAGGCGGATGGTCTGGACCGTGCCGTGCGAGACGGAGGGCCCGGACAGTTTCTTGGTGCCCTCGGCGATCTCTTGATACGTGTACGGCCCGCGGCCCGCCGGGTGGATCGTCTCGATCAAGAAGCCGAGGCGGTCACCCATGGTGTCCCGCCGGTCGGTGGGGGTCTCCTCACCCATCACCGTCACCGCTCCCGTCTCCTGCTGGATCTCATAGTCCAGTTCTAAATCATCACCGACATTATCTACCTGCCTAGATGGCTTTCGCCACACAGTGCAACGAATTACGTCTACCCAGCTAGCGGACCCCGGAGAAAGTGACCCACGTCATATTGCCCCCGGGGCAAGCCGCAGGGCCTTGACAGGGCATGTGCGCCGCGGCGTATCTTCGTCCAGCCGTCTAGCCCACTAGATGGTTCGGCGCTCAACAACTCGACGCGGAGCGTCTAGCCGACTGAGCGGCGGAGCCGGTGGGCGGGGCGGAGGGGGAGGAGTCGCGATGCCGTCACGGCGGCAGGCTCCAGGTGCGGGACCAGGGGGGTCGGCGCACCCGCCCGTGGGCTGAGGTACGGGGGTCCTCAGCCCGGGGTGGGTGAACCGCTCGCAGACGGGAGCCGACGCCCGTCTGCGGGGTCCGGCGGAATCCGACGGGGGAGCCGCCGCCGGACGAAGCGGTCCGGCAGCGGCCCGGGGCGCGATCCGAGGCGCGCCCCGGGCCGCGATCCGGTGCGGCGTCAGAGCCGCGATCCGGCAGGGCCGCGATCCGGCAGGGCGGTGCTCCGGCAGGATCGAGCGCGGCGGGTGTCACGCTGCCGTGCGGACTAGCCGGACAGCATCACGCTGCTGACCCGGCCCGCCATCCGGTCCAGCACCGAACCCGGCGCCAGTCCGCCCCGCAGCAGGACGAACCGGGACGGAGGCAGCCCCGTCATGGCCTTCACCTCACGGCTCAGGTGTGCCTGGTCGTGGTAGCCGCACGCCGCCGCCACCTGCGCCGCCGCCGTTCCCGCCGCCAGCATCCGCAGCGCGTGCTGCAGCCGGAACACCCGGGCCATGGCCTTGGGCGACAGGCCCACCTGCTCGCGGAACCGGGCCCGTACGGTACGGGCGCTCCATCCCGTCGCGGCGCTCACCCGGGTCAGGGAGCGGGAGTTCGCCCACAGTCCGGCGAGGGCTCCGTCGACCTCGGGCGCGGGGGAGGGGCCACGGTCGAGCCGGGCGCAGAACAGCTCGTCGAGCAGGGCGAAGCGCTCCGCCCAGGAGGGAAGTGCCTGGAGCCGTTCGGTGAGGTGGCGGCCCCGCGCTCCGAGCACGTCCACCAGATCCACGTGGGCGTCCTCGAAGTGCCACATCGGGATGCCGAACAGCCGGTAGCAGCCCTGCGGGGTCATGTTCACTTCCAGCCCGTGCACGACCCCCGCGTGCACCCCGATCGCCGGCACCGTCCGCGGACCGCTGATCATGGCCCGGGCGGCGGGCCGCAGCTGGGTCGCGGAGAGGTTCTCCGTACGGGAGACCCACAGGCCCTCGGAGAAGCTGAAGACCAGCGTCACGACGCCGGTGGGCAGCTCCAGGCGGCGCCGCGGTGCGGTGAACTCGGTGTGGAACCCCGTGTAGTTGATGATGAGCGTCCGCAGTGCGGCGGCCGGCGGGCGGCGCCGCGCCGATCGGCTGCCCGGGGCGGCGGGCATCGCGCGTACGCCGAAGGCCTCGACCGAGCCCATGTACAGGCCCTCCCCCCGCTGTTGCGCGGCCGGTGGTGCCGCGCGGTCGGCCGATGATGCCAGGTCACGGCGGGCGATGGCCAGAGAGGTCCGGCAGCGGATCGGGCCCCTGAGCCCTGCCGGCAGGCCGGACTGCGATGCCGGGAAGCGGTGCCGGGATCCGTGCACCCGGCACCCCGGGCGGGGCGTCCGCCGCTGAAGCCCGTCCCGGCCGGCTCTCCTACGCGGGTACGAAGAGCACCTTCGCGCGCCCCGGGTCCGCCTCCGTCAGCCGGACCCTGATGCGATCGCCCAGCGGCAGCCCCGCCGAGGTGGACTCCACGCGGCCGATCACCGCCGGCTCCTCCAGGTGGACCGTGCCGACCAGCGGCTCCCGGTCCCTGACGTCGATGACCGTCGCCTCGAAGGTTTCCCCGACGCGGTCCTTGAGCAGCGCCGCCTCCACCAGGTCCACGGACTCCCGCTCCGCCGAGTTCGCCAGCCGGGTCCCGTCCGACATCTCCTTCGGCAGGACGTCGAGCGCGTCCAGCGCCCACCCGGGGGGTTCGGCTCCCGCCACGGCCGCCACGCACAGCTCGCCCGTGTACCGGTCGACGAGCCGACGCAGCGGCGCGGTGCAGTGGGCGTACGGGGCCGCGACCGCGGCGTGCAGCACCGGGTCCGGGGTCTCGCCGCCGGTGAAGACCGTGTAGCCGGCGCCGCGCAGCAGGGCCGTGCACTCCTGGAGGAAGGCGGCGTGGGCGGGCCGGTGCGGATCGAGCCCGCGCACGAGCTCCGCGTACGGGACGTGGTGCGGCCACTCGATCCGCAGGGCCTTCGCCGCCCGGCGCAGCCGCCCGACCGCTCCGTCGGGGGCGGTCGGCAGGGTCCGCAGGATCCCGGTCCCGGCGGCGAGCATCAGCTCGGCGGCGGCCATGCCGGTCATCAGGGAGATCTGCGCGTTCCAGCCGTCGGCGGGGAGCGGAGCCCGGTAGGCCAGGCTGTACGAGCCCCCGTGCTCGACGATCTCCTGCTCGGGCACGTTGAGCGAGATCCCCCCGCGCTCCGTCTCCAGGGCCTCGCGCAGCCGTCCGATGTCCTTCAGCAGGGCCAGCGGCTCCTCGGCGGTGCCCGCGTCGATGGCCTTCTGGACGCCGTCGTAGTCGAGTTTGGCCCGGCTGCGCACGAGTGCCCGGCGGACATCGGTGCTCCCCACCCGCCCCTCGGCGTCCAGGTCGAGCCGCCACAGCAGGGCCGGGCAGGTCTGGTCGGGGAGCAGGCTGGCGGCGCCCTCCGAGAGCACGGCCGGGTGCAGGGGGACCTTCGCGTCGGGGAAGTAGAGGGTGGTGACCCGGCGGTGGGCCTCGGTGTCGAGGGCGCCGCCGGGGGTGACGTAGGCGGCGACGTCGGCGATGGCGTAGTGGACGCGGTAACCGCCGGAGGCGCGCTTCGCCAGGTGCATGGCCTGGTCCAGATCGCGCGAGGAGGGCGGATCGATCGTGAAGAAGGGGATGCCGGTGGCGTCGAAGTCCGGCAGGAGGGGGCTCCGTACCGCCCGCTCGGCCTCGGCGAGTACGGGCGCCGGGAAGTCCTCCGGCACCTCCAGCTTCGTCCGCAGTTCACGCAGCGCGGCCCGCAGGGCAGCCCCGTCTGCGCCGGTCATGATCATATGACGGCGTGGCATGAGCCGAGCCTATGGCCGGTGGGCCCGGGCGGCACGGCGAGCCGTCTACCCTGGTCGGGGGCCGCACCCCCGCCGCTGTGCCGTGCCTGTCGATCGGAGAACCACCGTGCTCGTGCTGCTGCCGCCGTCCGAAGGAAAGGCCGCCGGCGGCTCCGGCGCACCGCTGAAGCCGCGGACGCTCTCGCTGCCGGGGCTGGCCGCGGCCCGCGCCGCGGTGCTGGAGGAGCTGGTCGAGCTGTGCGTGGGCGACGAGCTGAAGGCCCGCGAGGTGCTCGGCCTGAGCGAGGGCCTGCGCGGTGAGGTCGCCAAGAACGCGGAGCTGCTGACGGCGGTCGCCCGTCCGGCCGGGGAGATCTACACGGGCGTCCTGTACGACGCGTTGGGCCTGTCGACCCTCGCGCCCGCGGCGGCGTCCCTGGCCGAGGAGTCCCTGCTGGTCTTCTCGGGCCTGTGGGGAGCGGTCGGGGTCGCGGACCGCATCCCCTCCTACCGCTGCTCGATGGGCGTGAAGCTGCCGGGGCTGGGGGCGCTCGGCGCCTTCTGGCGCGAACCGATGGCCTCGGTGATGCCGGAGGCTGCGGGGGAGGGCCTGGTCCTGGACCTGCGGTCCTCGGCGTACGCCTCCGCGTGGAAGCCCAAGGGGGAGGTGGCGGGGCGCACGGCCACGGTCCGCGTGCTGCACTCCCAGATCGTCGACGGGGTGGAGAAGCGGTCGGTGGTGAGCCACTTCAACAAGGCCACCAAGGGCCGCCTGGTCCGCGACCTCCTGTCGGCGGGCGCGGTCCCCGCGTCCCCGCCGGAGCTGGTGACGGCCCTGCGGGACCTGGGCTTCACGGTGGAGGCCGAAGCCCCCGCGACGTCGGGCAGGGCCGTCAAGCCATGGTCCCTCGACGTGGTCGTCACCCAGATCCACTGACCTGCATTCAGCCGTCCGGCGTTCGACGGCCGGGGTCTGGGGCGGAGCCCCGGAAGGGGTCCGGGCGCAGCCCGGGGAACGGGCGGAGGGCGGGTAGGGGAACCAGCCCCGCGCAGCGGCCCGGCAAGGTGCGGCGCCGCTGCCGGGGGCCGGCCCCGGACCCCCGCGCCTCGAACGCCGGCGGGCTGAAATGGCCGGCCGGTCAGCGGCCCAGGGGCCAGGCGACCGTGGCGGGGGCGTGGTCCGAGGCGCCGGCGTAGGTGGCGCACGCGTCGGTGAGGGTTTCCAGCAGGGTCAGCGGATCGACGAGCGGGTGTTCCATGCCGCGCAGCCAGGTCACCGAGAGGCCCCCCGGCAGTGCGGCCGGCGGCACCAGTACGTAGCTGCCGCGGCAGTGCCAGCGCAGCCCGGGGTGCTCGTCCATCGTCTCGGGGTGGCAGTCCAGTTCGCAGGGCCACCACTCGTCCTCGTCCTCGGGCGTGCCCCGGGTCGCGGTGAAGAAGAGCATCCGGGCCTGGTCGCCCGTACCGCCCGATTCGGCGACCGGGCCGACCTCGATGCCGGCGGCCAGCAGGCGTTCCAGCGCGCTGTGGCCGGCCTCCAGGGGGACGTCCAGAACGTCGTGGACCATGCCCGTCGCGGTGATGAAGTTGGCCGCGGGCTGGTTGCGGGCCCAGCGTTCGACCTGTGCGCGGTCCGTCGTGGACTGCGTCTGCCAGGCGAAGGAGATGGGGTGCCGTGCGGGCGTCGGACAGCCGATCCGGTCGCACGAACACCGGTAGCCGGCGGGATGTGCGGCGGGCGAGATCGGCAGACCCGCCGCGGCGACGGCCAGCAGCAGGGTCTCGCGTTCTCGTGCGGGGTCCGCGGCGTCGGGTTTCGGCCCCCGGCGAAGCCACTGGGAAATCCTGCTCTGCTCGCCGCGTTTGACGCGGCCCGACTCAGACCCCATCTATCCCCTCACCTACACCGTTGCCCCGGCAGACCCTCACATGTTCCCACCATCCTGGGCGCCGGGTGACCGCACCCCCCGACCAGGACCACCGCATAAGCATAGAAATCGGCCATATGTTCTCGGCCATCAGGGGGTCATGACTTATCCCACGCCACCCCGGCCCCGCCCAGCACCGCGTCCACCAGCGCATCCGCGTAGGCGTGCGTGAGCGGCGCCGTGCGCAGCAGCCAGCGGTAGGTCAGAGGTCCGAGCAGCATCTCCACGGTCAGCCGCAGGTCGGTGTCCGGCGGGAGCTGCCCGGCCTCGCGGGCCGATCGCAACCGCTCCTCGTACAGCGCGAGCTGGGGCTCCAGCAGCTCCTCGGTGAAACGCGCCCCGAGTTCGGGGTCGGTGGCGCCGGCCGCCGTCAGGGCGCGAGCGGGGGCCGCGTACCGCTCGTCGGCGAACTCGTCCACGGTCGCCCGCAGTACGTACTTCAGGTCGGCGGCCAGGTCCCCGGTGTCGGGGAAGCCGGTCCACGCCCCCTCGGACCGGGCGTCCCCGGCGAGCGCGACCGAGGCGTCCAGCAGGACCGCGGCCTTCGACGGCCACCAGCGGTAGATGGTCTGCTTGCCGACTCCGGCGCGGGCGGCGATGGCCTCGATGGTCAGCTTGTTGTAGCCGACCTCCCCGACCAGGTCGAGCGCCGCGTCCAGGATGGCCCGCCGCGAGCGGTCGCTGCGGCGGGTGGCGTCCGGGGATCGGGGACCGGGGGCAGGGAGGGGACTGGAGCTCATTTCGGCAATTTATCAACCCCGAACCGCTCGCCTTTCAGCCGTTCGGGAAACCACCCGATCAGTTCACTGCGCGGTCCCCGTCGAGGAGAGACGATTCTCTTCTCATCACCGTGAGGAGCCTGCATTGCGCAGAGACGCCACACCCCGGCGCTACCTGATGTGCCCACCCGCGCACTTCAAGGTCACGTACTCCATCAACCCGTGGATGGACCCCACGAAACCGGTGGACCTGCCCCTGGCCCTGGCCCAGTGGGAGGACCTCCGCGACCGCTACCTGTCCCTCGGCCACACCGTCGAGACCCTCGTCCCCGACCGCGCACTGCCCGACATGGTCTTCGCGGCGAACGGCGCCCTCGTCGTCGACGGCCGGGTGCTGGGCGCGCGGTTCGCCTACCCCGAACGGGCCGCCGAGGCGGAGATCCACCTCGACTGGTTCCGTGGCCACGGCTTCCAGGACGTGCACGAGCCGTCCCACGTCAACGAGGGCGAGGGTGATTTCGCGGTCACCGCCACCTACATCCTGGCCGGCCGGGGCTTCCGCTCCAGCCCGCTCTCGCACGACGAGGCCCAGGAGTTCTTCGGCCGCCCGGTCATCGGCCTCGACCTGGTCGACCCGCGCTACTACCACCTGGACACGGCCCTGTCCGTGCTCGACGGCGACGAGGTCATGTACTACCCGGACGCCTTCTCCGCGGGCAGCCGGGCGGTCCTGCGCCGGCTCTTCCCCGACGCGCTGATCGCCGACGCCCAGGACGCGGCCGCGCTCGGGCTCAACGCGGTCTCGGACGGCCGGCACGTGCTGCTCCCGCAGGAGGCGACCGGACTCCTCGCACCCCTGCGGGAACGGGGGTTCGAGCCGATCCCGATGGACCTGGGGGAGCTCCTCAAGGGCGGCGGCAGCGTGAAGTGCTGCACGCAGGAGCTGAGGCCCTAGCCGGCAGCGGGCTCCGACGGGCCTGGGCCTCCTTGCGGCCCGGGCCCGTGTCGGCCCGGGCCCGTGTCGGCCCGGGCCCGTGTCGGCCCGGGCCCGTGCCGGCCCGGGCCCGTGTCGGCCCAGGCCCGTGCCGGCCCAGGCCCTTGCGGCCTCAGGCGTCTTGCGGGGGCGGCCACTCCTGGCCCCAGTCGGCGTCCCGCGCGGCCTTGTACAGGTCTCCGTGGCGCTTGGTCACGTTGACCCGGGTCTGCCCCTCGGTCTCGGGTCCGCACAGCTCCAGCAGGACCAGCCCCTTGCGGATCTGGGGCCTGCGCGTGATCCGGGAGGCGGCCGGCTCCACCGGGAAGCGGGTGGCGGCCACGTAGCTGAACTTCTCGTCCTCGTAGGGGAGGGAGCCGCCCTTGATCTGCCGGTGCAGGGAGGACCGGCTGACCCGGGCCGAGAAGTGGCACCAGTCCTTGCCGACCTCGATCGGGCAGGTCCCGTCGTGCGGGCACGGGGCCGCGACCTGCAGCCCGGCCTCGATCAGCTGGTCGCGGGCCTCGCGGATGCGCAGGTACCCCTCCGGCGTGCCCGGCTCGACCAGCACGACGGCCTGACCGGCGCGCGCCGCCTCGGCGACCACCTCGCGGCGTGCCTCCGGGGTCAGTTCGCCCAGGACGTACGAGACCGTCACCAGGTCCGCCCCGGGGAGCGTGAGCCCCGCCCCGATGACGGTCCGGCGCCACTCGGCGGCCCGCAGCATGGGGGAGGAGGAGGCCGCGGCCAGCTCCTTGCCGAGGAGCAGAGCCGGGTCCGCCCAGTCCAGTACCGCCGTCTCGCGGGGCCCGCCCCAGGTGGCGTCCGCCGCCCAGAGCGCCGAACCGGTGCCGCCGCCCACGTCCACGTGCGAGGCCGGGGACCAGCCCGGGGCCGCCTGGGCGAGCCCGTCCAGGGCGGACCGTACGGCCTCGAAGGTGGCGGGCATCCGGTACGCCGCGTACGCGGCCACGTCGGAGCGGTTGCGCAGGACGGGGGTGTCGGTCGGGATCCGGCCCCGGTAGTTGGCGATCAGCCGCTCCACGGAGGCCGTGGCCTGCTTCTGCGGGAGGCCTTCGAGCAGGCCGGTGAGGGCGCTGCGCAGGGTTTCGGCGGTGGTGGTGGCGGAGTCGTTCACCCGCCAAGTTTACGGGGCCGGGCCGGCCGCGAAGGCCGGGCCCGGCCCCGGACGGTCAGGGGCCGGGCCCGGCCGGGACGGTCAGCCCGTCGCGGGGACGGTGCGCCAGGGACGGCACAGGACGGCGAAGCAGAGGACCGCCAGGAGGGCGCAGGTCACCTGGACCACGGCCATCGGTACCGCCGTGTCCTCGCCCGCGATGCCGACCAGGGGGGAGGCCACGGCTCCGACCAGGAAGGCGGAGGTGCCGAGCAGGGCGGAGGCCGAGCCGGCCGCGTGCGGGGCGCGCACCAGGGCCAGCGCGTTGGTGTTCGGCAGCGTCAGGCCCATCGCGGACATCAGGACGAACAGCGCGGCGCAGACCGGGAAGAGCCCGACCTCGCCGAAGACCCCCGAGGTCATCAGGAGCAGGGCGACCGAGGCCGCCGTGCTGACGGCGAGCCCGTACCCCAGCACCTTGTCCAGACTGACCCGGCCGACCAGCAGCTTGCCGTTGACCTGACCCGCCGCGATCAGACCGAGGGAGTTGACGCCGAACAGCAGGCTGAAGGTCTGCGCCGAAGCGCCGTAGATCTCCTGCACGACGAACGGCGAGGCGGAGATGTACGCGAACAGCGTCGCGAAGGCGAACCCGCCGGCCAGCGTGTAGCCGGCGAAGACCCGGTCGGCGAGCAGCCCGCGCATGGTCCGCAGCGCGGCGCCGACGCCGCCGGTCTGGCGCCGCTCGGGCGGCAGCGTCTCGCCGAGCTTCCGCCAGACCAGGAGGGTCAGCAGGGCCCCTACGACGGTGAGGACGACGAAGACCCCGCGCCAGTCGGCGAAGCGCATGACCTGGCCGCCGATGAGCGGGGCGATGATCGGCGCCACACCGGATATGAGCATCAGGGTGGAGAAGAACCGGGCCATCTCGACCCCGTCGTACAGATCGCGCACGACGGCCCGCGCGATCACGATCGCGGCCGCGCCGGCCAGGCCCTGGAGCAACCGGAAGGCGATGAGCAGCTCGACGGTCGGGGCGAAGGCGCAGATGGCGGTGGCGAGGACGTAGACGACCATGCCGGTGAGCAGGGGCCGACGGCGGCCCCATCTGTCGCTCATCGGGCCGATCACCAGCTGCCCCAGGGCCATGCCGGCGAGGCAGGCGGTGAGGGTGAGCTGGACGGTCGCGGCCGGGCTGTTCAGGGCGGTGGTCACCGTCGGCAGCGCCGGCAGGTACATGTCCATGGACAGCGGGGGGAGCGCGCTGAGCCCGCCGAGGATGAACGTGACGAGCAGTCCCGTCCGGCGGGCGGCCGTCAGGGGTGCGGTGACGGTGGGGGAAGGGGAGGGGTTCGAGGGCGACTCGTCGTTCGAAGGTGCTGTCTTCGAGGGCGCTGCCGCGGGGCCTCTCTCCGGCATACGGACACTCCAGTCTTATCGTCATTTCTCAGCACCCCTGCCGACCCATGCTCTCAGCAATCGGAACGTTCCGGGACGGGCGGCCCATGTGACGTAACCTGCGGCCCCATGAACGCACGTGTGAAGCAGATCGCCGTAGTGACCGGAGCCGGATCCGGAATCGGCCGCGCCGTGGCCCTCACCCTTGCCGCCGCGGGATGGGCGGTGGCCGTGGCCGGCCGCAGGACCGGCCCGCTGGAGGAGGCCGCCGAGGCCGCCCGGGCCGCCCACCCGGACGCCGACGTGCTGTGCGTACGGGCCGACGTGAGCGATCCGGAGGACGTGACGGCGCTGTTCGAGACCGTGCGCGAGCGCTACGGGAGGCTCGACCTGCTCTTCAACAACGCGGGAACCTTCGGCCCGGCGGGCGTCCCGCTGGAGGACATCTCCTACGAGGCCTGGCGCTCGGTGGTCGACGTCAACCTCACCGGCTCCTTCCTCTGCGCCCAGGCGGCCTTCCGGGTGATGAAGGCCCAGGACCCGCAGGGCGGCCGCATCATCAACAACGGCTCCATCTCCGCGCACGTGCCCCGGCCGAACTCGATCGCGTACACCGCGACCAAGCACGCCATGACAGGCCTGACGAAGTCCCTGTCGCTGGACGGACGCCCGTACGGGATCGCGTGCGGGCAGATCGACATCGGCAACGCGGCCACCGAGATGACCGAGCGGATGCAGACCGGGATCATGCAGGCCAACGGACAGCTCGCGGTGGAGCCCGTCATGGACGCGGCCGACGTGGCGCGCACGGTGCTGCACATGGCGGAACTCCCGCTGGGGGCCAACGTGCAGTTCGCGACGGTGATGGCGACCGCGATGCCGTACATCGGGCGCGGCTGACCCCGTACGCCGGGCGCGGCCGGTGCCGTCCGGCCGGGGGAATGCCCGGCCTGAGACCGGGGTTGTGGCGATCATGACTATCGAAGTGCTGCGCTACACCGCCTTCTCAGACGACCCCGAGGGCGGAAACCCGGCCGGGGTCGTGCTCGACGCGAGCGGTCTGGACGACGCGGCCATGCTGGCGATCGCCGCCGAGGCGGGCTACAGCGAGACGGCCTTCCTCACCGCCCCGCCCGAGGGTTTCGGCGGCGAGCCGGGGAGGGCCTTCTCCGTGCGCTACTTCAGCCCGAAGGTGGAGGTCCCGTTCTGCGGGCACGCCACCGTGGCCACCGCCGTCGCACTCGGCGAGCGGATCGGCCCCGGCGAACTGCTGTTCGCGACCCGGGCCGGCACCGTTCCGGTCTCGGTGACCCGGGAGGGCGGCGGTCTGCGCGCCACCCTGACCAGCGTCGAACCGCACACCGAGGCCGTGGACCCCGCCGACCTCGCCGAGGCCCTGGCCGCGCTGGACTGGCCGGCCGCCGACCTGGACCCGCGGTTCCCGCCGCGGATCGCCTACGCCGGCGCCCGCCACCTGGTGCTCGGCGCCGCCACCCGGGCCCGGCTCGCGGACCTTCATTACGACTTCGCCCGGCTGGAGGCGCTCATGCGGCGCCTCGACCTGGTCACCGCGCAGCTCGTGTACCGGGCGGGCCCGGCGGAGTTCCACGTGCGCGACCCCTTCCCCGTCGGCGGCGTCGTCGAGGACCCGGCGACCGGCGCGGCAGCGGCCGCCTTCGGCGCGTACGCCCGCGAGCTCGGCCTGGTTCCGGCCGACGCCGTCCTCACCCTCCACCAGGGCGCCGACATGGGCCGCCCGGGCGTGCTCACCGTCGAGCTGCGCTCCGGCGACCCCCGGGTCCGGGTCGGCGGCGCGGGGACCCGGATCCCGTAATGGACGCCGGGGCGACCTCCGTCGAGGTCCACGAGGAACTGCCCGCCGGGCTCGCCGAGCAGGTGGCGGCCCTGGAGGCGCAGGCGTGGCCCGGGTCGTCCCCCGGGCACGACCCGGAGCTCGCCCCGCGCGCGGTCCTGCTGCGGGACGCCGACGGGCGGGTCGCCGCCTGCCTGGCGCTGCTGCACAAGCCGGTCCGGCTCGCGGACGGGCGTACGTACCGCGCGGCCGGGCTGAGCGGCGTGGTCACACGGGCCGACGTACGCGGCCGCGGGCACGGCTCCCGGCTGGTGGCGGCGGCCCGCGCCGTGCTCGCCCGCGATCCGGCGGTGGACCTGGCGCTGTTCAGCTGCGACCGGGAGCTGGTGCCGTTCTACGAGGCCGCCGGCTTCGAGGTGCTCCCCGGCACGGTCCTGGTCGGCGGCACCCCCGCGGAGCCGCTCGCGACGGACGCCCCCGGGCTCGACAAGACGGTGATCGGGGCGTTCTTCGGCCCGGACACCCGCCCCTCCGGTGAAGACACCGCCGACGACGACGAAGGCCGCGCGGACCAGGTCCGCGCGGCCTTCACCGGCATCCGCGTCCCCCTCTACCCGGGGACGGTCGACAGGCTGTGGTGAGTCAGGAGTTGCTCGGCTCCGGCCTCGGCTCCGGCTTCCGCTCCGGCCTGCCGCGCTTGACCAGAGACGGGGCCAGGAACAGGGCGAGCACCGGGACCAGGTACAGGGCCCACACGACGACCTGGAGCACGGTCGGGTCCGGCTGGAAGTTGAAGGTGCCCTTCAGCAGGGTCCCGTACCAGCTGTCCGGCGGGATCGTCGAGCTGATGTCGAAGGCCTTGACGTTCAGCCCCGGCACGAAGTCGGCCTCCTGGAGGTCGTGGACGCCGTACGCGAGCACGCCCGCGGCGACCACGACCAGCATGCCGCCGGTCCACGTGAAGAACTTCGACAGGTCGATCTTCAGCGCGCCCCGGTAGAACAGCCAGCCCAGGACGATCGACGACCCGATCCCGAGCAGCACGCCGATCAGCGGGCCCGCGCCGTCACCGGCCGCGTGCACCGAACGCCACACGAACAGCGAGGTCTCCAGGCCCTCCCGGCCCACGGCCAGGAACGCCGTCGCCACCAGGGCGCCGGTGCCCATCGCGAGCGCCGCGTCGAGCTTGCCCTGGAGCTCGGCCTTCAGGTGCCGCGCGGTGCGCTTCATCCAGAAGACCATCCAGGTGACCAGGCCGACCGCGACGATCGACAGGGTGCCGCCGATGGCCTCCTGCGCCTTGAAGGTCAGTTCCTGCGTGCCGAATTCGAGGCCCGCGCCGAAGGCCAGGGACACGGCGGCGGCCAGGCCGACGCCCAGCCACAGCGGCCCCAGCCTGTCCTTGTTCCCGGTCTTCACCAGGTACGCGATGAGGATGCAGACGACGAGGCTGGCTTCCAGCCCCTCGCGCAGTCCGATCAGATAGTTGCTGAACACTTCGGTTCTCCCCGTCCCTACGCGAACAGCGTCCGGCCCCACCAGTCGTCCTTGTCACGGACGCCCGGCGGGACGGCGAAGACGGCCGAACCCACGTGCTGGATGTATTCGTTGAGGACATCAGCCTTCGCCAGGCTGCGCTGGATCGGCACGAAGCCCGTGCGCACGTCGCGCTGGTAGGCGAGGAAGAACAGGCCCGCGTCGAGCCGGCCCAGCCCGTCCGTGCCGTCCGTGAAGGAGTAGCCGCGGCGCAGGATCGTCGCACCGTTGTTGGTGTCCGGGTGCGCGAGGCGGACGTGCGCCTCGGGCTTCATCGCCTTCAGGAACGGCTCGTCGCGCTCCTTGGACTTGCCCACGGGGGCACCCTCGCCCTTGTCGCGGCCGAAGATGTCCTCCTGCTCGCCCAACGGCGTGCGGTCCCACGTCTCGATGTTCATCCGGATCCGGCGCGCCACGAGGTACGAGCCACCGGTCAGCCAGTCGCTGCCGTCGCCGGCGCCGACCCACACGTGCTTGTCCAGGGCGGCCTTGTCGGTGCCCGAGATGTTCCGGGTGCCGTCCTTGAAGCCCATCATGTTGCGCGGGGTCTGCTCGTCGGGCGTGGTCGAGGAGGTCTTGCCGAAGCCCAGCTGCGACCAGCGCACCGCCGTCTTGCCGAAGCCGATGCGGGCGAGCTGGCGGATGGCGTGCACCGCGACCTGCGGGTCGTCGGCGCAGGCCTGGACGCACAGGTCGCCGCCCGAGCGGGCCGGGTCGAGGTTGTCGCCGGGGAAGAGTTCCAGGTCGATCAGGGCCTCGGGGCGCTTGCCCTCCAGGCCGAAGCGGTCCTTGGCGAACAGGCCCGGCCCGAAACCGATCGTCAGGGTGAGGCGGGAGGCCTTGAGGCCCAGCGCCTCGCCCGTGTCGTCCGGCGGGGCCTCCGGGAGACCGCCGTAGCCGCCCTCGCCGACCGGCTGACCGGCCGTCATCAGGCGGGCCGCCTCGGTCCAGTCCTTCAGGAGCTGGATGAGCTCGCCGCGGTCCTTCGTCTTCACGTCGAAGGCCGCGAAGTGCAGGCGGTCCTGGACGGCGCTGGCGATACCGGCCTGGTGCTCGCCGTGGAACGGCACGGCCGCACCGGCCGCGGCCGCCGAGACCATGTCGGGGCCCGAGTTCAGGGCGACGGCCGTACCGCCGGCCGCCGCCGCGCCGAGCGCGAGGCCCGCGCCGCCCCAGCCCAGGACGGTCCGGCGCGAGGGCGCGCCCGCGCCCGCCTGCTCCGAAACGCCGTCGTGCGCACCGCCCGGTGCGGACTCCTGCTCGGACACCGACTCGCTCATGTGAGGATCTCCCGCCTGCTCTGCTGTTCCGGAGTTACTTCGCGACCGCGGCGGCCAGCTTCGAGAGCGGCTCGGCCAGCGCGTTGACGCCGTCGGAGAGCTCCTTGCGCTCGGGCTCGCCGACCTTGTCGTAGGAGGTGAACTCGTACGCGGCCTTGTTCGGGCGGTACTTCTCCAGCAGGTTGTTCAGCGCGGCGAACTGCTTGTCCAGCTCGGTGGTGAGCGCCGGGTCGGTCTTCGAGGTGACCGGCTTGAGCAGCTCGTAGGCCTTCTCCGCGCCCTCGACGTTGGCCTTGAAGTCGACCAGGTCGGTGTGGCTGTAG
The DNA here is from genome assembly GCF_040612195.1 of Streptomyces sp. NPDC006450. NCBI lineage: Bacteria > Bacillati > Actinomycetota > Actinomycetes > Kitasatosporales > Streptomycetaceae > Streptomyces > Streptomyces sp. NPDC006450. Next base: position 26,751 of record NZ_JBEXPT010000061.1, read on the forward strand.
CGCTCTTCCTCGCCCGTCACCTTGCCGGTGGCGACCTCGTCGAGGAGCTCCTTGGCGCCGTTCGCCATCGAGGTGGGGGTGATCTCCGCCTGGCCGACCTTCTTCTGCCACACGGCCAGGTCGGCCATCAGGGTGTCGGCGAGCTTCTTGTCCGCGTCGTCGATCTTGTTGTCGGCGAAGAGGGACTTCTCCAGCTTGTGCCAGCCGGTCCACTCCTGGTTCGGCTCCAGGCCGTCCTCGCGGACGTCGACCTTCGGGTCGATGTCACCGAAGGACTCGGCGACCGGCTCGGTGCGCTCCCATCCGATGCGCGAGAGGGCGTACGCCTTCTTCGCGGCCTCGACGTTGCCGGCCTTGACCGCGTCCGCGAAGACCTGCGCCTTGGGGATGGTCTCGTCGGCCTGCTGCTGCACGTACTTGCGGTACGCGGCGACCGCCGCGTCGGCCTCGGGGCTGCGCTTGAGAGCCGCGCCCCCGCCCGTGGCCTTGACCTGCTGGCGGATGCCGTCGCCCTTCATTCCGGGCTTGCAGGCGATCTCGTAGTCGCCCGCCTTGAGCTCGGCGGTGATCGTGGCCTTGGTGCCGGGGCCGATGTTCTCGCGCTCGGTCACGATGCGGTCGTCCGGGAACAGGACGTAGAGCTCGGTGACCTTGGAGCCCTTGTTCTCGACCTCGATGGTGACCTTGCCCGCCGGGAACTCCTTCGCGGAGACGTCGCAGGCCGAGTCGGAGGCCGCCACCTTGACGACGCCGTCACCTGACGCGTCGCTCTTCTCGGAGCAGCCGGTGACCGCGGTGAGGGCGGCCGCGACGGCTGCCGCGGTGACGACGGTGAGGCGGGCGGGGCGCATAGGGGGCTCCTGGCAGTCTGGCGTTCGGCAGACGACCGCCCCGATCGGGTGGGGGCGGCCGGTGAGGCGGACCTAACTTAACCGAGGCTTACCTCACCCTTACCCGTGCGTCCAGTGATTCAGCCCACACCTTCGAACGCCGGACACGGGGCTGTCACGGACACCCCACGCCGCCCCCATGACCGGGTCAAGCCGAGGTCAAGCCCGGTGGGCGTTCCGCACGGCGGAACGCCCACCGCCGGGATTCCCCGGATCGGCGTCCCGCACGGGGACGACCAACGGCGCCCCGGTGCGCGGATGCGGGAGGACTTCCACCGGCTGGCGGTAGACCCGGCTCAGCAGCCCGTCCTCGAACACCTCCGCCGGCGGGCCGTCCGCCGCGATCCGGCCGTCGTGCAGGACGGCCACCCGGTCCGCGTACGCCGCGGCCAGGCCCAGATCGTGCAGGACCACCACGACCCCGTCCCCGGCCGCCGCACGCTCCCGGCAGATCCGCAGCACCAGCTCCTGGTGGCGCAGGTCCAGGGCCGCCGTCGGCTCGTCGAGCAGCAGCAGCGGGGCCCGCTGGGCCAGTACGCGGGCCAGCGCGACCCGGGCCCGCTCGCCGCCGGAGAGCGCCGAGAACGGACGGGCCGCGAAACCCGTCACCTCGGGGGCGGCCATGGCGGCGGCCACCGCCTCCTCGTCGGAGTCGGCCCGCTCGGTGCCCGCCCAGGGGGCGCGCCCCATCCCCACGACGTCCCGCACCGGAAAGGGGAAGGCCGGCGCGGCCGATTGGGGGAGCACCGCCCGGCGCAGGGCCAACTCGGGGGCAGACCAGTCCGCCACCGGACGCCCGTCGATCCGCACCTCCCCGGAGGCCGCCGGAAGGTCCGCGGACAGGGCCGCCAGCAGGGTGGACTTGCCCGCGCCGTTCGGCCCGACCAGGGCCAGCACCTCCCCGGCCCGCACGGTCAGCCCGATCCCGGCGAGCACCTCGCGCCCGCCGAGCCGTACGCGCAGGTCCGTGACCTCGGCGAGCGGCGCACCGGGGGCCGCACGGGCGGGGACGGCGCGCTTGGTCCCGCGCAGTGCGGCGAGGCCGGAACGGAACCGGGCGCTCATGCCCAGCCTCCTTGCTTGCGGCGGGTGCGGCGCAGCAGCCAGAAGAAGAACGGGCTGCCGAGCAGGGCGGTCAGGACGCCGAGCGGCAGTTCGGCGGGCTGGGCGAGGGTCCGCGCGGCCAGGTCCCCGGCGACCAGCACCACGGCTCCGGCGAGCGCACTGCCGGGGACCAGGAACCGGTGGCCCGGACCGTTGGCCATGCGCAGCAGGTGCGGCACGAGCAGCCCGACGAAGCTGATGATCCCGGCCACGGCGACGGCGGCCGCGGTGAGCAGCGCGACGAGCAGGATCAGTGCGAGCCGCAGCCGTTCCACCTCGACGCCCAGGTGGCGGGCGGGCCGCTCGCCGAGGGCCAGCAGGTCCAGCTTGCGCGCGTACAGGGGGGCGACGGCCAGACCGACCAGCGCGCAGGGCAGGACGGCGAGCACCTTGGGCCAGGTGGCCTGGGCGAGGGAGCCGAGCTGCCAGAAGGTGATCTGGTTCACCTGGCCGCTGTCCGCGAAGAAGATGAACAGGCCGATCAGGGCGCCCGCGAAGGCGTTGACCGCGATACCGGTCAGGATGAGGGTGACGACCTCGGTCTTCCCGCCGTTGCGGGACAGCAGGTACACGGCGCCGACGGTGACCAGCCCCGCGACGAACGCGCAGGCGGTGATGGTCCAGTTGCCGAGGAAGGTCAGGCCCAGCCCGATCGCGGCGACCGCTCCGACGGCCGCGCCCGCCGAGATCCCGATGACTCCGGGCTCGGCCAGGGGATTGCCGAACACCCCCTGCATCAGGGCCCCGGCGCAGCCGAGGCTCGCCCCGACGAGCACCCCGGATTCCTCCGGGGCCGACGGGGCCGGCGGGGCCGCTCCGCGCGGCTGACCCGCGCCCCGCACCCGAACCGCCCGTACGGCCCGTACCGCTGGGCCCCGTACCGCTGGGCCCCGTACGGCCCGTACCCGTCGGGCCCCGACCGCCCCCGCTTCGCGGGCCGGGCTCACCCGAACCACCCGGCCCGCACGCCCCGCAGGGCGCCGCCCCGTACCGCACTCACCCGCGAGCCCCGCAGGCCCCGTAACGCCAGGTCTCGGCTTCGCCGTGCCCTCGCAGGCCCTCGCAGGCCCCCGGAGGTCCCGCACCGCACTCCTTCCGCCTCCTCAACCCCCGTTTCAGGAGACCCCGCCATGTCATCCACCCGCTCGCCCTCGCAGCCGCCGTAGCCACCGCCACCGCCGCGGCGATCGGCGCCACCGCGTTCGTCCTGCCCGCCACCGCGGCGGGCAACGCGCAGGGCGCCTCCGTGGCGCAGGCCGCCCCCGCGACGATCCCGGTCGTCGGCGGCACCCTCGACTGGGGCGTCCTGGAGAGCTACCGCACTCACGTCACGACTTCGCGGGCAGCCTGCGCTTCCAGTACGCGGCCCACGGCATCGACATGACCTTCGCCAACGTCCGCATCAACGCGGTGGGCGGCAAGGGAACCCTGGTCCTGGACGTGAAGACGGCCGCCGGGGTCAAGGCGAACATCCCCTTCGCCACGCTCGACCTCTCGAAGGCCGACTACAAGACCAAGAACGGCGTGCTCACCCTGAACGCCGTCCGCACCGCCCTCACGGCGGAGGGCTCCGCGGCCTTCGCCAACGACACCACCGGCTCCGTCGTCGCCGCGGGCGCGGGCGCGGTCTACGTGGCCCGCAGGCGGCCTACGGCCCAGAACTGACCCGTGCTTCAATTCCCGCGTGAACGATCTGGACGTGCTCAGGGTCTTCTGCGCGGGCGACGGCAGCCACGGCAACACGCTCGGCGTCGTCCGTGACGGCCGGTCCTGCCCCGACGATGCCTCCCGGCAGGCGCTGGCCGCCGAACTCGGCTACAGCGAGACGGTGTTCGTCGACGATCCCGAGCGCGGGATCGTCGACATCCGCACCCCCGGCACCCGGATGTCCTTCGCCGGGCACCCGCTGGTCGGGGTCGCGTGGCTGCTCGACATCGAGGAGCTCCAGCCCCCGGCGGGAGCCGTATGGGCGCGCGACGACGGGGAGTTCACCTGGATCACCGCCCGCCCCGAGTGGGTCGAGGGCAAGCGCACCGAGCAGTACGCCGACGCCGCCGAGGTGGATGCGCTGCCCAGCCCGCCACCCGGTGAGGGCTGGCTGTACGCCTGGGCGTGGGAGGACGAGGCCGCGGGCCGGATCCGGGCCCGCGGTTTCCCGCGCCGGCCCGATGGGGCGATCACCGAGGACGAGGCCACGGGCTCGGCGGCGATCCTGCTGACGGCCGAGCTGAACCGCGCCCTGAACATCACCCAGGGCCGGGGCTCCCAAATCCTCACGGCCCCCGCCCCGGACGGCACGGTGGAAATCGGCGGCCGGGTCCGCTTCGCCCGTTCCGGCCCCGTCGGCGTGTGAGGCGCGGGGTCCGGGACCGAGCCCCAGGGGGCGAAACCCGGAAGGGGGGCGGGCCCATCGGGCCCACCCCCCTTCCCCGTTCAGCCCGCCGCAGGCGTCACGCGCTCAGCGGGAACTGCTCGCCCAACTCGCGGAAGACCGCGCCGTTGTAGTCGAAGGCCCGCTTGCACTCGTCGATGATGCGCTGCTTCTCCAGGTCGTCCGCGGCGATGCCGTCCAGCAGCTCGCGGTAGGTCCGCTTGAAGGCGGCCGGGTTGGAGATCTCCGCGAAGACGTAGAAGCGGACGCCGTCGCCCCTGCGCTCGAAGCCCCAGGTCCGCTCCGCCTTGTCGCGGATGATCTGGCCGCCGGAGAGGTCGCCCAGGTAGCGGGTGTAGTGGTGGGCCACGTACCCGCCCGGCCAGGAGGCGGCGCACTCGGCCACGCGGGCGGCGTAGGCCTCGGTGGCGGGCAGCGCGATCAGGGTCTCGCGCCAATCGGGACCCCGCAGGTGGGCCAGGTCCCGCTCGATCTCGGCAAGGCGCATCAGCTCGGGCTGGATGAACGGGCCGGCCACCGCGTCGTCCCTGAGGGCCTCGGCGGCGTCCTCCAAAGCCTTGTACACGAACCACAGCTGTTCGGTGTAGCGCGTGTACGCGTCCACCCCGAGCCGGCCGCCGAGCAGGTCGCTCATGAACGTCGAGGTCTCTGCCTCGGTGTGCTGCTCGTGCGAGGCGACACGGATGACGGTGGAGAAGGCGTCCAAGGCGGACCTCCGAGAATTCGGAAGAAAAGGGGAGCCGGGCGTGGCGACCGCGCCGCCACACCCGATCCTCCTACTTAGGCTTACCTAAGTCAATGTGTTCCCGACGCCTTGTCGGTAAAAACCTCCGCGAGCCGATTTCCTCGGATCGGGGCCGGGTCAGGGCAGCGTCAGGATCTCCGCCCCGGTGTCCGTGACCACCAGTGTGTGCTCGAACTGCGCGGTCCGCTTGCGGTCCTTCGTGACCACCGTCCAGCCGTCCTCCCACATGTCGTACTCGTGGGTGCCCAGGGTCAGCATCGGCTCGATGGTGAAGGTCATCCCGGGCTCGATGACGGTGGTGGCGTGCGGGCTGTCGTAGTGCGGGACGATCAGGCCGGAGTGGAAGGACGAGTTGATCCCGTGCCCGGTGAAGTCACGGACGACGCCGTAGCCGAAGCGCTTCGCGTACGACTCGATGACCCGGCCGATGATGTTGATCTGCCGGCCCGGCCTGACGGCCTTGATGGCCCGGTTCAGGGACTCGCGGGTGCGCTCCACGAGCAGCCGCGACTCCTCGTCCACGTCCCCGCACAGGTACGTGGCGTTGTTGTCGCCGTGCACCCCGCCGATGTACGCGGTCACGTCGAGGTTGACGATGTCGCCGTCCCGCAGGACGGTCGAGTCGGGGATCCCGTGGCAGATGACCTCGTTGAGCGAGGAGCACAGGGACTTGGGGAAACCGCGGTAGCCCAGCGTCGAGGGGTAGGCGCCGTGATCGCACATGAACTCGTGGGCGACCCGGTCCAGCTCGTCGGTGGTCACCCCCGGTGCGATCAGCTTGGCGGCCTCTTCCATCGCCTGGGCGGCGATCCGGCCGGCGATGCGCATGGCCTCGATGGTCTCGGGCGTCTGCACCTCCGGTCCGGTGTACGGAGTGGGCGCGGGCTTGCCCACGTACTCGGGCCGGCGGATGTTTCCGGGAACGGAACGGACGGGAGTGAGCTCGCCTGGTACGAGCAGCGACTGGCCAGACATACGAGCGAGTGTATCGAGCGGGTATGGGGCAGCATGGCGACAGAGAGAGGAGCCTGACGATGGCCCTGTTCAAGAAGCGCCAGGTGGGCAAACCCGGCGAGTGGTACTACTGCCTGGTCCACAAGAAGGTCGAGGAAGGCCCCGAGTGCCCGGCGAAGGACCGTTTCGGGCCCTACGCGACACCCGAAGAGGCGAACCACGCCATGGAGACGGCGCAGGAGCGCAATCTCGAATGGCAGAACGACCCCAAATGGAACGACAAGACGCGCGAGGCCGAGGAAGGCACGGACACGGGCACCCCGTAGCCACGGCTCCTGCTACGACCAGCGGTTCCTGCGACTACCAGCGGCTGGGCGGCGGCGCGGCCAACTGGTCGGCCAGCCGCGCCAGCCGGTCCCGGAACCGCCTCGGCCCGCGCTGCACCGGCAGGCTGTTCTCCCCGGCCGCCGCGCTGACCAGGTGCTGCACCGTGTCCAGGTCCAGCTCGGCGGCCCCGTCCGGTACGGACAGCACCTCGTGCGCGAGCGTCCCGAGATCCGGGTCCCCGCCGTCCAGGGACAGGACGGTCGCCCCCGCGCGCCGGGCGTCGTGCACCCGCTCCAGCAGCCCGTCCCCGGGCCGCCGCGGAGCCACCACCAGCAGGGTGTGACCCCGCCGGGCGGTCTCCAGCCGGCTCAGCCCGACCGACAGGTGCGGGGCGTCGCCGGGCAGCACCTGGTGGCGTACGAGCGTGGGCGCCAGCTCCGGCAGCCCCGACCAGGCGGCCTCGTCGACCAGGTGCGCCGCCAGGTGCCAGGGCTCGTACTGCTCGGTCCCGACCAGGAGCAGGTTCCCGCCGGCCGGCACGACCGACCGCCGCAGCGTCCCGGCGAACCGGCGCGCGGCACCGGGCCACTGCGTACCGGCGAGCACCTCGCGCAGCAGCGCGACTCTCACGGCGTCCATACCGGCATCCTGCCGCATGGAAGGGACAAAGGGGAGCTGTTCCCCCATCTCCCGCCCGACCCCCCTCTCCCGCCTCCCCGGGCATCTCACACCGTCCGCGCATTCGACTCTGACGATCTCGCGGCTACCCTCGCCCCCATGACCTCCACAGACAGCACGCAGCAGCCCGCGAAGGCTCCCGCCAAGGACCCCCGGGACCTCCCGGACGTCTCCGGCCTCGTCGTAGGCGTCCTCGGCGGCACCGGCGACCAGGGCCGGGGCCTCGCCTACCGGCTCGCCCGCGCCGGCCAGAAGGTGATCATCGGCTCCCGCGCCGCCGACCGCGCGCAGAGCGCCGCCGACGAGCTCGGCCTCGGGGTGGAGGGCGCGGACAACGCCGAGTGCGCGCGCCGCAGCGACATCGTGATCATCGCGGTGCCGTGGGAGGGCCACGCCAAGACCCTGGAATCGCTGCGCGAGGACCTCGCCGGCAAGCTCGTGGTCGACTGCGTCAACCCGCTCGGCTTCGACAAGCAGGGCGCGTACGCCCTCCAGGTCGAAGAGGGCAGCGCGGCCCAGCAGGCCGCCGCCCTCCTCCCGGACTCCCGCGTCACGGCCGCCTTCCACCACCTCTCGGCGGTGCTCCTCCAGGACGAGTCGGTCGACGAGATCGACACCGACGTCATGGTCCTCGGCGAAGTCCGCGCCGACACGGACATCGTCCAGGCCCTCGCCGCCCGCATCCCGGGCATGCGCGGCGTCTTCGCGGGCCGCCTGCGCAACGCCCACCAGGTCGAATCCCTGGTGGCCAACCTCATCTCCACCAACCGCCGCTACAAGGCCCACGCAGGCCTGCGCATCACGGACGTCTGACCCACCCGGTCCCCCGGGGCCCACCCGTCAGGCCGCCCCTCACGGGTCCGGCGGGAACGGGTGGCCCCGACACTCCCTCAGCCGCGCCGGCCGGCGCGCCCCTCGACCGGGCCCAGGTGCGCCACCACGCCGTGGTAGAAGCGCTCCACGGCATCGTCCACACTGCGGATGAACCCGGATTCCGTGTTCCCCCGGGTGCTGCCCATCCCCTTGAGCAGCGACAGCCGGAAACCCGCGACGGCCGAGCCGTCTGCGGGCAGCAGATCGCCCGGCTCGGGCCGCAGCCGCTCCAGCGTGCCCCGCGGCCCGCTCCCCACCGCCGTCCCCGGCCCCTCGACGAGGCTCTCCACGTGCAGGTCCGCCGGAGCCTCGGCGAGCAGCTTCAGCAGCCGCTTCACCGTGACCAGCGGGTACGCGCCCTCCGGGGCCGACACCTCGACGGACGTCCGCACCTTGGAGGTCCTGAGGTCTGCGCTCACCGTGATGACACTGCTGGACCCGTCGACGCGCAGCTCCGCGGAGAGCTTCCCGTCGGCACAGAGCCGGTCCGCCGCCGTGACCCTCCGGGCCTGCGGATCGCTGCCCCGCCGGGCCCGCTGTACCGGCAGCGCCTTCTGCCCGAGCTCCCCGCCGAGGCGCAGGCAGACCTGCCGGATCAGCCGCTCCCAGCTTTCCACGACCTCCACGGTCCGGGCGTCTCCGTGGCCGAGGGTCTCGTCCTCGATGCCCTTGCGTACGGGAACCCAGGCGGCGCCCATGTTCTGGAACCCGTGGCAGCCGGACTGCTCGTGCCGCAGGTACGTCAGGAGCTCCTGCAGGAGCCAGGCGTGTGCGGCGTTGCCCACGCCCTCGTGCCGGATCAGCATCTGTGCCTGATGGGCGACCTCGGCCCAGGACAGGTGCCAGAGGCTGACCTTGTGCTTGCGCCGGCCGTCCACCTTCACCTCGACCATGGGGCGGCCCTCCAGGGCCACGTCGTTGGAAAGGGTGATCACGGCCTCGTAGCCGCGGCGTGCGGCGATGTCCATGTACGCCTGGACCTGCTCCGCCTTCAGCGGGTTTCCGTTCGTCTTCGTCTCCACGAGCGCCGTCCACAGCTTGCCCGCGCGTTCCACCCGGATCACCCCGTCCGGGCGCCGCGGGGTGTCCCCGTGGGGGAGGGAGACCTCGGTGAAGGTCTGCATCCGGCCGGCCGGCGCGCCGAACCCGGCGGTGAGGCGGCGGCCGAACTCCGGCACCTGCGCCATGACCGACAGCAGCACCGAGGTGGCGCGCACCTCCCGCTCCCTGTCGCTCTTGAGGGAGGGGACGGGGAAGAGGCGGGCCTGGCTCCAGGACTCGTTCTCGGCGAGGGACTTCTTGGCCACCTTGGGCAGGGTGACCTTCTTCCTGGTCGTACGGGGACTGCGGCCGCGGGTCTGCGCCGGTACCGCGGCGGGGGTGGTGCCACCGGCGGGTGCGGGAGCGACGACGGGCTCCGCGACGGGCCCCGTGGCCAGGGTGCTTGCCGCCGCGTCGGCCGGGTCGAGGCCCTCTGCGGCCGGTGCGGGAACGGCTTCCTCCTGTTCCCCGTCACCCTCTTGCCCTTCCTGCTCCGCTTCCTCGGACTCTTCCAGCACCGGGATGCCGAAGTCCGTGGCGAGTCCCGCGAGGCCGGTTTCGTACCCCTGTCCGACCGCGCGGAACTTCCATTCCTCGCCCCGCCGGTACAGCTCGCCGAAGATGAAGGCCGTCTCCACGCCCGCGTCGTCGATGGAGTAACCGACCAGCGGTTCCCCGGAGCGGTCGGCGACCGTCATCCGAAGGTCGTCGAGGTCTCCGAAGCGCGCGCCGGCGTACCGGCTGGCCGCCACCACGATCCGGGCGACGCCTTCCGGGACCGCCGTCAGGTCCACACTGATGCGGTCCTCGTCGCCGTTGTCGGTAGGCGTCTTGCCCAGCAGCTGCACGCTCCCGTCGGCCGCCGCCGGATTGTTGTAGAAGTAGAAGTCGTTCTCGTCGCGGACCTTGCCGTTCTCGTCCAGGAGCAGCACCGAGACGTCGGCGTCGCCCGCCCCCGAAGCGCTGGTCCAGCTCAGGCTCACGACGACCGCTCCGGCGTCCTCGCTGAGGGCGGTCAGGCTGACGTTCGCGCCCTTCGGGATCTCCTGCATGTGTTCCCCCCGGTCGTTCCGCACCCTTGCACGGTGCGCCTCGGGCGAAACCGTAGCGGCGGGAGGAGGAAAAGATCACGGGATGGCGGAAATCCACCGGACGGGAGCACGCCGGGGCATGGGGGACACTGGAGGGGCTTGAATCGCTTCAGTGTCTTCGAGGAGCCACCGCCATGCCCCGCCTTGCCGTGTTCGCCGTCGTTCTCTGCGTCCTCGCCGTGGCCGCCGCCGTGGTCTCCTTCGTCGAGGGCAGCCTGCTCGGGATCGTGTGGGTGCTGATGGCGGGCATCACGTCGAACATGGCGTGGTTCTACGTGCGCAAGGCGAAGATCGAGAAGGCTGCGGCAGCAGCCCGCAGCGCGGGCTGAGGCAGGGCCGGGCCGGGCCTGGCCGGGTGGGCGGCAGGCTCTAGGACGCCTGGCAGAAGCCGTTGCTGTCCTGCCAGAACTGGTAGAGGTCGCGGCCGCAGTACGCCTCCAGCTCGCTCACGCCCAGCGCCGACAGCACGCTGTACACCGCGTCGAAGAAGAACGCGTTGATCTCCGGGATCCACAGCAGTGCGAAGACGGCCAACAGGCCGAACGGCGCCAGCGGGGCCACCTCGCGGCGGATCCGGTGCGAGAGCCAGGGCTCGATGATGCCGTAGCCGTCCAGGCCCGGGACCGGCAGGAAGTTCAGGATCGCCGCCGAGACCTGGAGCAGGGCCAGGAAGCCGAGCGCGAAGCGGAACGGGATCGGGACCCCGTCCAGGGCGTTCAGCCAGAACGGGGCCGTGCAGACGGCCGCGAAGGCGACGTTCGTCAACGGGCCGGCCGCCGAGATGAGGCTGTGCCGCCAGCGGCCCTCGATCCGGTCGCGCTCGATGTACACCGCGCCGCCAGGGAGACCCAGGCCGCCCATGATCACGAAGAGCACCGGCAGGATGATGCTGAGCAGCGCGTGCGTGTACTTGAGGGGGCTTAGGTACCGGGCTGTTAGCCCCGTCTGACCTGCGCTGATGCCCGCTCAGTCTTGCGGGGTCGGGCAGAAGCCCGACTCGTCGCGCCAGAAGCTGTACAGCTCGCGGCCGCAGTACGCCTCCGGCTCGGTCACGCCGAGGGAGCTCAGCAGGCCGTAGACCACGTCGAAGAAGAACCCGTTCACCTCGGGGATCCACAGCAGCGCGAAGATGGCGATCAGGCCGAACGGCGCCAGCGGTTCCACCTGCCGGCGGACGCCGTGCGACAGCCAGGGCTCGATGACCCCGTAGCCGTCCAGGCCCGGGACGGGCAGGAAGTTCAGGATTGCCGCAGAGACCTGGAGCAGTGCCAGGAACGCGAGTGCGAGGCGGAACGGCCCCGGAACCCCCTCCAGGGCATCCAGCCAGAAAGGCGCTGTGCACACGACGGCGAATGCCACGTTGGTCAGGGGGCCTGCCGCCGAAATCAAGCTGTGCTTCCAGCGACCCTGGATCCGGCCGCGCTCGATGTATACAGCACCGCCCGGCAGGCCGATGCCCCCGATGATGATGAAGAGAACGGGAAGGACGAAGCTCAGCACTGCGTGGCTATAGGCCAGGGGGTTCAGCGTCAGGTAGCCCTTCGCGCCGACGCTCAGGTCGCCGCTGTGCAGGGCGGTGCGGGCGTGCGCGTACTCGTGCAGGCACAGGGAGACGATCCACGCCGCCGTGACGAAGAGGAAGACGGCCAGCCCGGTGCTCGTCGAGTACCCCGTCCACACGGCCCACCCCGTCACCGCCATGATGGCGAAGATGCCGAGGAACACGGGACTGATCTGCCGGTCGCCGCGGTCGTGAGTGCGGTGCTGGCTACGGTTGCGACTGCCCTGGAGACCCATACGGCGAACCTATCCCGCAGGCGGCGCCCGGGGGAGCTCCGGGCCGGAGACAATGGGCCGGTGCGTTACACGATGCTCGGCACCACCCAGGCCATCCGCGACGACGGGAGCACCGTACCCGTCGGCGGCGCGCGGCTGCGCGCGCTCCTGACCGCGCTCGCGCTGCGGCCGGGGCGGGCGGTGCCGGCGGCCTCGCTCATCGACGAGGTGTGGGACGGCGACCCTCCCG
>NZ_JBEXPT010000062.1:0-38484 GCF_040612195.1 Streptomyces sp. NPDC006450
ACCGATCTCCCCCCCCCACCCCTCCCCTCCCCCCCCCGCCACTCCGCCGTCCCCCGGGGCTGCGCCCCGGACCCGTCGCCGGGTGCGGCGCCGCTCCCGGGGCCGGCCCCCGGACCCCCGCCCACCGGACCCGGCAAGAGGCGGCCGTTTCGCCGCACCCCCCGACCAGCCACGGGCGCGACGCCGGGTAGGCCCGCCAGGGCCGCACCGCGCGAGCGGCCCGTCAAAAAGGTGCCGCGCATGGAAAGGTAGAGTCGCGGCCCGTGATCGAAACCCTTGTCTGGATTGCCCTCGGCCTCGGCCTCGTCGGGGTCTACCTCAGTTGGACCGCCGGCCGCCTCGACCGGCTGCACTCCCGGATGGACGCCGCCCGCGCCGCCCTCGACGCGCAGCTCGTCCGCCGGGCCTCCGTGGTGCTGGAGGTCGCGACCTCCGGGGTGCTGGACCCCGCCTCCTCCCTCGTCCTGTACGAGGCCGCGCACGCCGCCCGCCAGGCGGAGGAGGAGCACCGCGAGGTCGCCGAGAGCGAGCTCAGCCAGGCGTTGCGCGCGGTGTTCTCCGACGTCGGGCAGGTCGACGCGCTCAAGGCCGCCCCGGGCGGGGCGGAGGCCACCGAGGAGCTCGCGGCGGCGGTCCGACGGGTGCCCATGGCCCGGCGGTTCCTCAACGACGCCGTCCGCGCGGCCCGCGCCCTGCGCCGCCACCGCAAGGTCCGCTGGTTCCGGCTGGCGGGCCACGCGGCGTTTCCGCTGGCCTTCGAGATGGACGACGAGCCTCCGGTGGATCTGGCCGAGCGGCCGTAACTTGTACCCAATGGCCAAATCGCAAGGAGCCACCGGCTGCACATTGGCCCTTGCAGTGGACTGGTCGAGAGGGTTTCCTCGGTCGAGTACCACCAGATCGCCCGTAGCGATCGCCAGTAGCGCCTGAATCTTCCTTTCGAGTGAGGTCAATCCGTGAGCACGCTTCCCTCCACCCCGCAGTCCGCCGAGTCGGCGATCGGCACCTCCCGCGTCAAGCGCGGCATGGCCGAGCAGCTCAAGGGCGGCGTGATCATGGATGTGGTCAACGCCGAGCAGGCGAAGATCGCCGAGGACGCCGGCGCCGTGGCCGTCATGGCCCTGGAGCGGGTTCCCGCCGACATCCGCAAGGACGGCGGCGTCGCCCGGATGTCCGACCCGAACATGATCGAAGAGATCATCGAGGCCGTCTCCATCCCGGTCATGGCGAAGTCCCGCATCGGCCACTTCGTCGAGGCCCAGGTGCTCCAGTCCCTCGGCGTCGACTACATCGACGAGTCCGAGGTCCTGACCCCGGCCGACGAGGTCAACCACTCCGACAAGTGGGCGTTCACCACCCCCTTCGTCTGTGGCGCCACCAACCTGGGCGAGGCCCTGCGCCGCATCGCCGAGGGCGCGGCCATGATCCGCTCGAAGGGCGAGGCCGGCACCGGCAACGTGGTCGAGGCCGTCCGCCACCTGCGCCAGATCAAGAACGAGATCGCCCGCCTGCGCGGCTACGACAACAACGAGCTGTTCGCCGCCGCCAAGGAGCTGCGCGCCCCGTACGAGCTGGTCAAGGAAGTCGCCGAGCTCGGCAAGCTCCCGGTCGTGCTGTTCTCCGCCGGTGGCGTCGCCACCCCGGCCGACGCCGCGCTGATGCGCCAGCTCGGTGCCGAGGGCGTCTTCGTGGGCTCCGGCATCTTCAAGTCGGGCGACCCGGCCAAGCGCGCCGCCGCCATCGTGAAGGCCACCACCTTCTACGACGACCCGAAGATCATCGCGGACGCCTCCCGCAACCTGGGCGAGGCCATGGTCGGCATCAACTGCGACACCCTCCCCGAGTCCGAGCGCTACGCCAACCGCGGCTGGTAGTCATCACCATGACCACCCCCGTGATTGGTGTCCTGGCACTCCAGGGCGACGTACGGGAGCACCTGATCGCCCTGGCCTCGGCTGACGCCGTGGCCAGGCCGGTCCGGCGTCCCGAGGAGCTCGCCGAGGTCGACGCCCTGGTGATCCCCGGCGGCGAGTCCACGACCATGTCGAAGCTCGCCGTGCTGTTCGGCATGCTGGAGCCGCTGCGCGAGCGCGTGCGGGCCGGGATGCCGGTCTACGGCACCTGCGCCGGCATGATCATGCTCGCCGACAAGCTGCTGGACGGCCGTGAGGACCAGGAGACCCTGGGCGGCATCGACATGATCGTGCGTCGCAACGCCTTCGGCCGGCAGAACGAGTCCTTCGAGGCGCAGGTCGACTTCGCGGGCATCGAGGGCGGCCCCGTCGAGGGCGTCTTCATCCGCGCACCCTGGGTCGAGTCCGTCGGCGGAGCCGCCGAGGTGCTCGCCACGTACGACGGTCACACCGTCGCCGTACGCCAGGGCAATGTCCTCGCCACTTCCTTCCACCCGGAGCTCACGGGTGACGACCGGGTCCACGCGTACTTCGTCGACATGGTGCGCGCGGGGCTGTAACGGCGTCCCGGTAGGATCTGAGGCGAACATTGTTGGTGACGCGAAGGAGACAGGCAGATGTCCGGCCACTCTAAATGGGCTACGACGAAGCACAAGAAGGCCGTGGTTGACGCCAAGCGCGGCAAGCTCTTCGCGAAGCTGATCAAGAACATCGAGGTCGCGGCCCGTATGGGCGGCGCCGACATCGATGGCAACCCGACCCTTTTCGACGCCATCCAGAAGGCGAAGAAGAGCTCGGTCCCGAACAAGAACATCGACTCCGCGGTCAAGCGCGGCGGCGGCCTCGAGGCCGGCGGCGCCGACTACGAGACGATCATGTACGAAGGCTACGGCCCGAACGGCGTCGCGGTGCTCATCGAGTGCCTCACCGACAACCGCAACCGTGCCGCGTCCGACGTGCGTGTCGCCATGACCCGCAACGGCGGCTCGATGGCCGACCCGGGCTCGGTCTCGTACCTGTTCAACCGCAAGGGCGTCGTCCTGCTGCCCAAGGGTGAACTGTCCGAGGACGACGTGCTGGAGACGGTGCTCGAGGCGGGCGCGGAAGAGGTCAACGACCTCGGCGAGCAGTTCGAGATCATCAGCGAGGCCACCGACATGGTCGCGGTCCGTACCGCGCTCCAGCAGGCGGGCATCGACTACGACTCGGCCGACTCCAACTTCCTGCCGACCATGCAGGTCGAGCTGGACGAAGAGGGCGCGCGCAAGATCTTCAAGCTCATCGACGCGCTGGAGGACAGCGACGACGTGCAGAACGTCTTCGCCAACTTCGACGTCTCGGACGAGGTCATGGAGAAGGTCGACGCCTGATCCAGGCGTCACCGCTCACGGTGTCGGCAGCGGGCCGACGGGGACACACCCCGTCGGCCCGCTGCTTTGTCAGTGCCGCCCGATAACCTGCGAAGCTGCACGTACAGGAGATCGAAGAAGGGGGAGGGGTGCGCGTACTCGGTGTTGACCCGGGCCTGACCCGATGCGGTGTCGGCGTGGTCGAGGGAGTGGCCGGCCGACCCCTGACGATGCTGGGCGTGGGAGTCGTACGGACGCCCGCGGACGCCGAGTTGGGCCACCGGCTCGTCGCGATCGAGCAGGGCATCGAGGAGTGGCTCGACGAGCACCGGCCCGAAGTCGTCGCCGTGGAGCGGGTGTTCAGCCAGCACAACGTCAGTACGGTGATGGGCACCGCCCAGGCCAGCGCCGTCGCCATGCTGTGCGCGGCCCGCCGCGGCATACCGGTCGCGCTGCACACCCCGAGCGAGGTCAAGGCCGCCGTCACCGGCAGCGGTCGTGCCGACAAGGCGCAGGTCGGAGCCATGGTCACCCGGCTGCTGCGGCTGTCCGCCCCGCCCAGGCCCGCCGACGCCGCCGACGCCCTCGCCCTCGCCATCTGCCACATCTGGCGCGCCCCCGCGCAGAACCGCCTCCAGCAGGCCGTCAACCGGCATGCCAGCGCCCTGAAAGGCCGCACCCCATGATCGCCTTCGTCAGCGGCCCGGTCGCCGCGCTCGCCCCCAACCTGGCCGTCATCGAGGTCGGGGGAGTGGGCATGGCCGTCCACTGCACGCCGAACACCATCGCGGGCCTGCGGACCGGTGAACCGGCCCGGCTGGCGACGTCCCTGGTCGTACGGGAGGACTCGCTGACGCTGTACGGCTTCGCCGACGACGACGAGCGCCAGGTCTTCGAGCTCCTGCAGACCGCGAGCGGGGTCGGGCCGAAGCTCGCGCAGGCGATGCTG
The DNA here is from genome assembly GCF_040612195.1 of Streptomyces sp. NPDC006450. Taxonomy (NCBI): domain Bacteria; kingdom Bacillati; phylum Actinomycetota; class Actinomycetes; order Kitasatosporales; family Streptomycetaceae; genus Streptomyces; species Streptomyces sp. NPDC006450. Next base: position 4,212 of record NZ_JBEXPT010000062.1, read on the forward strand.
GCGGTGCACAGCCCGGACGCGCTGCGCGTGGCCGTCTCCGTGGGGGACGAGAAGGCGCTCATGGCGGTCTCCGGCATCGGGAAGAAGGGCGCGCAGAAGCTCCTGCTGGACCTCAAGGACAAGCTCGGCGCGCCGCTGGGGTCGAGCGGGATGGTGGGCGCGCAGCGCGCGGCGGCCTCCGGCCCGGCGCCGTGGTCCGAGCAGCTGTCCGCCGCACTGATCGGCCTCGGCTATGCCTCCCGGGACGCGGAGGAAGCCGTCTCGGCCGTGACGCCCCAGGCGGAAGCCGCGATCGCCTCCGGCGGTTCGGCCCCGGTTCCCCAGCTCCTGCGAGCCGCGCTCCAGTCCCTGAACCGAGCCCGGTGACACGGGTGCGCTGATGTCCGGCAGCGCGCGCACGGAGCACGCCGAAATCCAGCCCCGCCGGCGTTCGGGGCGCCGGGTCCGGGGCGGAGCCCCGGGATACGGCCCGCGCACAGACCACCGCACCACCGAGAAGGCAGACTGACACCGTGAACTGGGATGACGAGAGCGACGACCGGATCGTCGCGGCCGCGGCGGACGGCGAGGACACGGCCGTCGAGGCGGCCCTGAGGCCCAAGGACCTCGGTGAGTTCGTCGGGCAGGAGAAGGTCCGCCAGCAGCTGGACCTCGTCCTGAAGGCGGCCCGACAGCGCGGCGCGACCGCCGACCACGTACTGCTGTCGGGCGCCCCCGGCCTGGGGAAGACCACCCTGTCCATGATCATCGCGGCCGAGATGGGCGCGCCGATCCGGATCACCTCCGGTCCCGCCATCCAGCACGCGGGCGACCTCGCCGCGATCCTCTCCTCCCTCCAGGAGGGCGAGGTCCTCTTCCTCGACGAGATCCACCGCATGTCCCGGCCCGCCGAGGAAATGCTCTACATGGCCATGGAGGACTTCCGCGTCGACGTGATCGTGGGCAAGGGCCCGGGAGCCACCGCCATCCCGCTGGAACTGCCCCCGTTCACCCTCGTCGGGGCCACCACCCGGGCCGGTCTGCTCCCGCCCCCGCTGCGCGACCGCTTCGGCTTCACCGGCCACATGGAGTTCTACGCCCCCGAGGAGCTGGAGCGCGTCATCCACCGCTCCGCCCGGCTCCTCGACGTGGAGATCGACACCGCCGGCGCCGCCGAGATCGCCGGCCGCTCGCGCGGAACCCCCCGTATCGCCAACCGGCTGCTGCGCCGCGTCCGCGACTACGCCCAGGTCAGGGCCGACGGGGTGATCAACCGCGCGGTCGCCGGCACCGCCCTGAAGGTCTACGAGGTCGACGAGCGCGGGCTCGACCGGCTGGACCGGGCCGTCCTGGAGGCGCTCCTGAAGCTCTTCGGCGGGGGCCCCGTCGGCCTGTCGACGCTCGCGGTCGCCGTCGGCGAGGAGCGCGAGACCGTGGAAGAAGTGGCCGAGCCGTTCCTCGTCAGGGAAGGTCTTCTGGCCAGGACCCCGCGGGGGCGGGTCGCGACCCCGGCCGCATGGGCTCACCTGGGACTTGTTCCGCCACAGCACGGCGGGAACGGATCAAGCGGACAACAGGGCCTCTTCGGGACCTGACGGCGCGGACGTTGGCCACGTCAGGAACTGCGATGACATGCTGGGCGTTGTTCCATCGGTGCGGACTCGCCTAGACTCCGCCGATGCCGACCCTTACGGTCGGCGTACCCACCCCCCGTACAAAGGCCGTGCGCTTGTGCGGTCGATGCGAAGGACCTGCGTCCCTTGAATATCATGTCCCTCCTTCCGTTCGTGCTGATCATCGGGGCGATGTTCCTGCTGACCCGCAGCCAGAAGAAGAAGCAGCAGCAGGCCGTGCAGATGCGCGACCAGCTGACCGCCGGCACCGGCGTCCGCACCATCGGCGGCATGTACGCCACGGTGAAGGAGATCGGCGAGGACACCGTCACGCTCGAGGTGGCCCCCGGCGTGCACGCGATCTACGCGAAGAACGCCATCGGCGCCGTGCTGGAGGACGAGGAGTACAACCGCATCGTCCACGGCATCACCGATGATCTGACGATCGACACGCCGGTCGTCCCGGACGACGCGTCCTCCCTGACCGGGGACGAGGCCCCCAAGCTCGACCTGGGCAAGAAGGACGAGCCCAAGGCCGACGAGCCCGCGGCGGAGGAGCCCAAGGGCGACGAGCCCAAGGACGGCAAGGCCGACGGCGAGACCGGCGCGAAGTAGCGCTGGACCGGGGACCGCGCGGGGCGCCTGATCGGCAGCCCCGACGGCCCCCGCCAGTGACCCTTCTGCGGGGGGCAGGGGTCCCCACACACATTTCGTGGCCGTCGACGCGCTGACCCGGCGCGGGACGGTTGGACAGGGAGATACGACAAGGTGGCAGCACCGAAGAAGGGCCGGCGGCCCACGGGGGCTCAGGGGAGGCCGGGGCGTGCCCTGGCCATCATCCTGATCGCGATGGTGGCGCTCACCGCGGGGATGTTCCTCACGAAGCAGACGACGCCGCGACTCGGCATCGACCTCGCCGGCGGTACGAGCATCACGCTCAAGGCCAAGAGCGAGCCCGGCAAGCCGGACGCGATCAACGAGACCAACATGAACACGGCGGTCGGCATCATCGAGCGCCGCGTCAACGGTCTCGGTGTGTCGGAGGCCGAGGTCCAGACCCAGGGCCGCGACCACATCATCGTGAACATCCCCAAGGGGACGAACGAGCAGCAGGCGCGCGACCAGGTCGGTACCACCGCCCAGCTGTACTTCCGCCCCGTGCTCGCCACGGCGGAGGGTGCCCCGGCAGCCCCCGAGGCCAACCCGAGCGGCTCCCCGAGCGCCGCCCCGAGCGGCTCCGGCAGCCCGTCCGCCAGTGCGCCCACCCCGTCGTCCAGCGCCACTTCCCAGGGCCGTGCGCTCAGCGAGGCCCTCAAGGCCCCGAACGCACCCTCCCCCTCGCCCTCGGCGAGCGGGTCGAAGAAGGCAGACGACAAGGCCACCCCCTCCACGTCGCCGTCCGCGCCGAGCGCCGACCAGGCCGCGGCCGCGGACCTGCAGGCGAAGTTCGCCGCGCTGGACTGCAGCAACGAGGCGCAGCGCACCGCCGTCAGCAAGAACGTCAAGCCCGAGGACCCGACGCTCGCCTGCGGCAAGCGCGACGGCGTCTGGTACAAGTGGGTGCTCGGCCCGGCCCAGGTCAACGGCCAGGACGTGAAGGACGCCAAGGGCATCATCGACCCGCAGCGCGGCATGTGGATCGTCACGATGCAGTTCACCGACAAGGGCGCCGACAAGTTCGCCAAGATCACCGGTGAGCTGGCGGCCAAGCAGTCCCCGCAGAACCAGTTCGCGATCGTGCTCGACGGCGAGGTCATCTCCGACCCGTCCGTCAGCCAGGCGCTGACCGGCGGCAACGCCGAGATCTCCGGCGGCTTCACCCAGCAGACCGCGCAGGACCTGGGCAACATGCTCTCGTACGGCGCCCTGCCGCTGTCCTTCCAGGAGGACAGCGTCACCACCGTCACCGCCGCGCTCGGCGGCGAGCAGCTGAAGGCCGGCCTCATCGCCGGTGCCATCGGCCTCGCCCTCGTGGTGATCTACCTGCTGGCGTACTACCGGGGCCTGGCGTTCGTCGCCATCATCAGCCTCATGGTCTCCGGCATCCTGACCTACACGATCATGGTGCTGCTCGGCAAGGGCATCGGCTTCGCCCTGAACCTGCCGGCCGTCTGCGGTGCGATCGTCGCGATCGGTATCACCGCCGACTCGTTCATCGTGTACTTCGAACGCATCCGGGACGAGATCCGCGAGGGCCGCACCCTGCGTCCGGCCGTCGAGCGTGCCTGGCCGCGTGCCCGGCGCACGATCCTGGTCTCCGACTTCGTGTCGTTCCTGGCCGCCGCGGTGCTGTTCATCGTCACGGTCGGCAAGGTGCAGGGCTTCGCCTTCACCCTGGGTCTGACCACCCTGCTCGACGTGGTCGTGGTGTTCCTCTTCACCAAGCCGATCATGACGCTGCTGGCCCGTACGAACTTCTTCGCCAGCGGTCACCCGTGGTCCGGGCTCGACCCGAAGCGACTGGGCGCGAAGCCGCCGCTGCGACGCTCGCGTCGTACCGGCTCCGACGCGGCCGCCGCGACCGTCTCCGTTCCCGTCGACGCAAAGGAGGCGTGAGAGATGTCGAAGCTCGGAGATCTCGGCGCCAAGCTGTACCGAGGTGAGGTCGGCTACGACTTCGTCGGCAAGCGCTTCGTCTGGTACGGCGTTTCCATCCTGATCACCATCACGGCGATCGTGGCCCTGGCCGTTCAGGGCCTCAACATGGGCATCGAGTTCAAGGGCGGTGCCGTCTTCACCACCCCGAAGACCTCCGTCTCGGAGACCCAGGCCCGCGAGGACGCGGAGGAGGCCTCCGGCCACGACGCGATCGTCCAGAAGCTCGGCACCGGCGGTCTGCGCATCCAGATCTCGGAGCTGGACACCGCTGCCGCGGCCGACGTGAAGGCCAAGCTCGCCACCGACCTCAAGGTCGACGCGGCCCAGATCAACGCGGACCTGGTCGGCCCCAGCTGGGGCGAGCAGATCGCCAACAAGGCCTGGACGGGCCTCGGCGTCTTCATGGTCCTCGTGGTGATCTACCTGGCCATCGCCTTCGAATGGCGGATGGCGGTCGCCGCGCTCATCGCGCTGATCCACGACCTCACCATCACCGTCGGCGTGTACGCGCTGGTCGGCTTCGAGGTCACCCCGGGTACGGTCATCGGTCTGCTGACCATCCTCGGTTACTCCCTCTACGACACCGTCGTCGTCTTCGACGGTCTCAAGGAGGGCTCGAAGGACATCACCAAGCAGACCCGCTGGACGTACAGCGAGATCGCCAACCGCAGCATCAACGGCACGCTGGTCCGCTCGATCAACACCACCGTCGTGGCGCTGCTCCCGGTCGGCGCGCTGCTCTTCATCGGTGGCGGCATCCTCGACGCCGGCATGCTCAACGACATCTCGCTGTCGCTGTTCGTCGGCCTCGCGGCCGGCGCCTACTCGTCGATCTTCATCGCGACCCCGCTGGTCGTGGACCTGAAGGAGCGCGAGCCGGCGATGAAGGCCCTGAAGAAGCGGGTGCTCGCCAAGCGGGCCTCGGCCGAGGCCAGGGGCGAATCGGCCGACGACGCCGGGACCGAAGGGGCGCCCGAGGTCGTGGCGCAGGGCCGCTCGGGACGGCGCCGGTGAGCGTGGAGCTGCCTTCCGGCGTACGGGACCTGCTGCTCAGCCGGATCACGGACGTGGCGGACTACCCGCAGCCGGGCGTGATGTTCAAGGACATCACCCCGCTGCTGGCCGACCCGAAGGCGTTCGGCGCCCTCACGGACGCGCTGGTGGCACTGGCCGGGCAGTCCGGAGCGACGAAGATCGTCGGACTGGAGGCGCGGGGATTCATCCTGGCGGCTCCGGTGGCCGTGCAGGCGGGCATCGGCTTCGTGCCGGTCCGCAAGGCCGGGAAGCTGCCCGGGGCGACGCTCCTGCAGTCCTACGACCTGGAGTACGGGTCGGCGGAGATCGAGATCCACGCGGAGGCGCTGTGCGCCGACGACCGGGTCATGGTCATCGACGACGTGCTGGCCACCGGTGGTACCGCCGCGGCCTCGCTGGAGCTGATCCGGCGGGCCGGGGCGGAGGTCGCCGGGGTCGCGGTCCTGATGGAGCTCTCGTTCCTCCCGGGTCGTGAGCGGCTGGCCGGGGCCCTTGCGGGGGCTCCGCTGGATGCGCTGATCGTCGTCTGACGACGCTGCTCCGCCGAAGCGGGCGTGCACCGGGACATCCCGGAGCGCGCCCGCTTCGGCGTGTGCGGGCCGTTGTGCGGGGCGGAGTCCCCTACCCGCCCTTCGCCCGTTCCCCGGGGCTCCGCCCCGGACCCCGGTCCTCAAACGCCGGACGGCTGGATGGGGACCGGTCGGGGTGGACTCGGGGAACGGGGTGGCGGAACCCTCGCTACGATGGGTTATCCGGACCGGACACGGGCACCGGATCCGCTGAGGAGCGCTCTTGCCAGACGAGGTCCAGCCAATCTCCGCCGCGCAGCCCGATCCGCAGGCCGAGTCGGCCGCGGCGGGCCCCGCCACGCCGCCGGCCGCCCCGGTTCCGCCGGCCCCGGCCCCCGCGCCGCCGGTCAAGCCCGCGTCCGCGAAGTCGGCCGGGTCATCCAATCGGGTGCGCGCCCGGCTGGCCCGTCTCGGCGTCCAGCGATCCAACCCGTACAACCCGGTCCTGGAACCGCTGCTCCGCATAGTCCGCAGCAACGACCCGAAGATCGAGACGGCCACCCTGCGCCAGATCGAGCAGGCGTACCAGGTCGCCGAGCGCTGGCACCGCGGCCAGAAGCGCAAGAGCGGTGACCCGTACATCACCCACCCGCTCGCGGTGACCACGATCCTCGCCGAGCTGGGCATGGACCCGGCCACGCTCATGGCCGGGCTGCTCCACGACACCGTGGAGGACACCGAGTACGGGCTGGAGGACCTGCGGCGCGACTTCGGCGACGCGGTGACCCTGCTCGTCGACGGCGTCACCAAGCTCGACCGCGTCAAGTTCGGCGAGGCCGCCCAGGCCGAGACCGTGCGCAAGATGGTCGTGGCCATGGCCAAGGACCCCCGGGTCCTGGTCATCAAGCTCGCCGACCGCCTGCACAACATGCGCACCATGCGCTACCTCAAGCGGGAGAAGCAGGAGAAGAAGGCCCGCGAGACCCTTGAGATCTACGCCCCGCTGGCGCACCGGCTGGGCATGAACACCATCAAGTGGGAGCTGGAGGACCTCGCCTTCGCGATCCTCTACCCCAAGATGTACGACGAGATCGTCCGGCTGGTGGCCGAAAGGGCACCCAAGCGCGACGAGTACCTCACCGTCGTCACCGACGAGGTGCAGGCCGACCTCCGGGCCGCCCGCATCAAGGCCACCGTCACCGGGCGCCCCAAGCACTACTACAGCGTCTACCAGAAGATGATCGTGCGCGGCCGCGACTTCGCCGAGATCTACGACCTGGTCGGCATCCGGGTCCTCGTCGACACCGTCCGGGACTGCTACGCCGCCCTCGGCACCGTGCACGCGCGATGGAACCCGGTCCCCGGCCGGTTCAAGGACTACATCGCGATGCCGAAGTTCAACATGTACCAGTCGCTCCACACGACGGTCATCGGACCCAGCGGCAAGCCCGTAGAGCTCCAGATCCGCACCTTCGACATGCACCGCCGCGCCGAGTACGGCATCGCCGCGCACTGGAAGTACAAGCAGCAGACCGTCGCCGGCACCTCGAAGGTACGCACCGACGTACCGCAGGCGGCCAAGGGCAGCGCGGGCCACGACACCGTCAACGACATGGCCTGGCTGCGCCAGCTGCTGGACTGGCAGAAGGAGACCGAGGACCCGAGCGAGTTCCTCGACTCGCTGCGCTTCGACCTCTCGCGCAACGAGGTCTTCGTCTTCACGCCCAAGGGCGACGTCATCGCCCTGCCGGCCGGAGCCACCCCCGTGGACTTCGCGTACGCCGTCCACACCGAGGTCGGCCACCGGACCATAGGTGCGCGGGTCAACGGGCGGCTCGTACCGCTCGAATCGACCCTCGACAACGGCGACCTGGTCGAGGTCTTCACCTCCAAGGCCGAGGGCGCCGGCCCGTCCCGCGACTGGCTGGGCTTCGTCAAGTCCCCCCGCGCCCGCAACAAGATCCGCGCCTGGTTCTCCAAGGAGCGCCGCGACGAGGCGATCGAGCACGGCAAGGACGCCATCGCGCGGGCCATGCGCAAGCAGAACCTGCCGATCCAGCGCATCCTGACCGGGGACTCCCTCGTCACCCTCGCGCACGAGATGCGCTACCCCGACATCTCCTCGCTCTACGCGGCGATCGGCGAGGGCCACGTCACCGCGCAGAACGTCGTCCAGAAGCTGGTCCAGGCCCTCGGCGGCGAGGACGCGGCCAACGAGGACATCGAGGACAGCATCCCGCCGGCCCGCGGCCGCAGCACCCGCCGCGGCAACGCCGACCCCGGTGTGGTCGTCAAGGGCGTCGAGGACGTCTGGGTCAAGCTGGCCCGCTGCTGCACCCCGGTGCCGGGCGACCCGATCATCGGGTTCGTCACCCGCGGCAGCGGCGTATCGGTCCACCGCGCCGACTGCGTCAACGTGGACTCCCTCTCGCAGCAGCCCGAGCGGATGCTGGAAGTCGAGTGGGCGCCCACCCAGTCCTCCGTCTTCCTGGTCGCCATCCAGGTCGAGGCGCTGGACCGGTCCCGGCTGCTGTCGGACGTCACCCGGGTCCTGTCGGACCAGCACGTGAACATCCTGTCGGCGGCCGTGCAGACCTCCCGCGACCGGGTGGCCACCTCCCGGTTCACCTTCGAGATGGGCGACCCGAAGCACCTGGGCCACGTCCTGAAGGCCGTACGGGGCGTCGAGGGCGTCTACGACGTCTACCGCGTGACCTCGGCCCGCAGGCCGTAGCGGCGGCGCCGCGGAACGACAGAAACGCGGAAGGGCCCCGGTACGCGATCCGTACCGGGGCCCTTCCACGTGCGGGGCAGCTCAGCCGCCGAACTCCTCAAGGCCCTTCAGCGCCTGGTCCAGCAGGGCCTGACGGCCCTCCAGCTCCCGGGACAGCTTGTCTGCCTTGGCGTTGTTGCCCTGCGCGCGCGCCGCGTCGATCTGGCCGCGCAGCTTGTCGACCGCCGCCTGCAGCTGACCCGTCAGACCGGCCGCACGGGCCCGCGCCTCCGGGTTCGTACGGCGCCACTCGCCTTCCTCGGCCTCCTGAACGGCCCGCTCGACGGCGTGCATCCGGCCCTCGACCTTGGGACGCGCGTCCCGCGGTACGTGGCCGATGGCCTCCCAGCGCTCGTTCAGGGAGCGGAACGCGGCACGGGCCGCCTTCAGGTCCGTGATCGGGACGAGCTTCTCGGCCTCGTCGGCCAGCTCCTCCTTCAGCTTCAGGTTCTCCACCTGCTCGGCGTCGCGCTCCGCGAAGACCTCGCTGCGGGCCGCGAAGAACACGTCCTGGGCGCCGCGGAAACGGTTCCACAGGTCGTCCTCGGACTCGCGCTGCGCGCGACCCGCGGCCTTCCAGTTCTCCATCAGCTCGCGGTAGCGCGCGGCCGTCGGGCCCCAGTCGGTCGACTTCGACAGCGACTCGGCCTCCGCGACCAGCTTCTCCTTGACCTTGCGGGCGTCCTCGCGCTGCGCGTCGAGCGAGGCGAAGTGGGCCTTGCGGCGCTTGGAGAAGGCGGAGCGGGCGTGCGAGAAGCGGTGCCACAGCTCGTCGTCCGACTTGCGGTCGAGGCGGGGCAGACCCTTCCAGATGTCCACCAGGGCCCGCAGCCGCTCGCCGGCGCTGCGCCACTGGTCGCTCTGCGCCAGCTCCTCGGCCTCGGTCACCAGCGCGTCCTTGGCCGCACGGGCCTCGTCCGTCTGCTTGGCCTTCTGGGCCTTGCGCTCCTCGCGGCGGGAGTCCACGGTCGACACCAGCTTGTCCAGCCGGACGCGCAGCGCGTCGAGGTCGCCGACGGCGTGGTGCTCGTCCACCTGCGTGCGCAGGTGCTCGATGGCCGTCTGGGCGTCCTTGGCGGCCAGATCGGTGGTCCGCACCCGTCGTTCGAGGAGGCCGATCTCGACCACCAGGCCCTCGTACTTGCGCTCGAAGTAGGCCAGGGCCTCCTCCGGCGTGCCGGCCTGCCACGAGCCGACGACCTTCTCGCCATCGGCAGTACGCACGTACACGGTGCCGGTCTCGTCGACTCGGCCCCACGGGTCGCTGCTCACAGCGCCTCCTCCACCTGATGCCTTGCGAGGGGTTCACCCCCTGGGCATCGTCCACAGTTTCCTGGGGCGGGCCGCGCCCGCCCTGCACAACGCCAACATAGGCGACCGCCGGGCCGGCTGTCCGCATCCAGCACGACGGAATATCGACGTACGGGAGCGCCATCGCGGATACAGCCGGCGGCCGGGGCGCCCGGTCCCGGTCAGTTCTTGGTGACGGTGCCCTTCTCGATGGTCACGGGGGTCTTGGGGGCCCCGTCCTGGCCGCCGTCGGCCACACCGGCCTTGGCCACCTCTTCGAGCACCTTCAGGCCGGCCGCGTCGATCTTGCCGAAGGGGGTGTACGAGGGGGCGAGCGGGCTGTCCTTGTAGACCAGGAAGAACTGGCTGCCGCCCGAGCCGGGCTGGCCGGTGTTGGCCATCGCCACCGTGCCCGCCGGGTAGATGACCTGGCCCGTCGCGTTGGGCTTGCCCAGCGCGTCGAGGTTCTCGTCGGCGATGGTGTAGCCGGGGCCGCCCATGCCGGTGCCCTGCGGGTCACCGCACTGCAGGACGAAGATCCCGCCCGTCGTCAGGCGGTGGCACTTGGTGTTGTCGAAGAAGTTCTTGTCGGCGAGCGACTTGAACGAGTTGACCGTCTGCGGGGTCTTCGCCGCGTCCATCTCGAACTTGACGTCGCCCGCGCTGGTCTTCAGGTCGAAGGTGTACTTCGCCTTGGCGTCGATCGCCATCGCCGGGGAGGGGGACTGCTGCGGGGTGGGCGAGGCCGACGGGGTCGCGGCCGGGTCGGCCGCCTCGTCCTTCTTGTCCTTGTCGAACACACCGCCGGCCACGAGGCCGACCAGCGCCGCAACGACGACGGCCACCGCCGCACCGATCACGGCCAGCCGCTTGCGCGACTTCTGCCGCGCTTCGGCACGCCGCTTCTGCTGGCGTTCGTACTTCTCCCTGGCGAGCTGGCGCCGCCGCTGATCGCTCGTGACCACCGGGTCGTCTCCTTGTGCGTGTCTGGTACCACTGTCCGGGCTGGGTTAGGCCGTACCGTATATGGGTTCGCTGTGTAATGAGCGGCGCCGGTAGGCTCTGAGCAGCAGCATTCCGATCTGCAGCCTCCCGCCGGACGACGATTGAGGACGAACGTGCTGATTGCCGGATTCCCCGCCGGGGCCTGGGGGACCAACTGTTACGTGGTCGCCCCCGCCGCCGGTGAGGAGTGCGTCATCATCGACCCGGGCCACCAGGCCACCCAGGGTGTCGAGGAGACGTTGAAGAAGCATCGGCTCAAGCCCGTCGCGGTCGTCCTCACCCATGGCCACATCGATCATGTGGCCTCGGTGGTCCCGGTGTGCGGAGCACACGACGTACCGGCCTGGATCCACCCCGAGGACCGCTTCATGATGAGCGACCCGGAGAAGGCCCTCGGCCGTTCCCTCGGCGCCCAGCTCATGGGCGAGCTCACGGTGGGGGAGCCCTCCGACGTCAAGGAGCTCACCGACGGCGCGCAGCTCGCCCTCGCCGGGATGGAGCTCACCGTGTCGCACGCCCCCGGCCATACCAGGGGGTCGGTGACCTTCGGGATGCCCGCGGCGGCGGACATCCCGCCGCTGCTGTTCTCGGGCGACCTGCTCTTCGCCGGCTCCATCGGGCGTACGGACTTCCCCGGCGGCAGCCACGCCGACATGCTCGAGTCGCTGGCCCGCGTGTGCCTGCCGCTCGACGATTCGACCGTGGTGCTGCCCGGACACAACGAGCACACGACCATTGGCCGTGAGCGAGCCACCAACCCTTACCTGCGGCAGGTGGCCGCCGGCCTGGGAGACGGCTTCACGTCTCCACGACGAGGAATGTGACGAGAGTTTCGTGAGTACTTTTCAGGCCCCCAAGGGCACGTACGACCTGCTGCCGCCCCGCTCCGCCACCTTCCTGGCGGTGCGCGAGGCGATCTCCGCGCCCCTGAAGAACTCCGGCTACGGCTACGTGGAGACCCCCGGCTTCGAGAACGTCGAGCTGTTCTCGCGCGGCGTCGGCGAGTCCACCGACATCGTCAGCAAGGAGATGTACACCCTCACCACGAAGGGCGGCGACCAGCTCGCCCTGCGCCCCGAGGGCACCGCCTCCGTGCTCCGCGCCGCCCTGCAGGGCAACCTGCACAAGCTCGGCGGCCTGCCCGTCAAGCTCTGGTACTCCGGCTCCTACTACCGCTACGAGCGGGCGCAGGCGGGCCGATACCGCCACTTCTCCCAGGTCGGCGCCGAGGCCATCGGAGCCGAGGACCCGGCGCTGGACGCCGAGCTGATCATCCTGGCCGACCAGGCGTACCGCTCGCTGGGCCTGCGCAACTTCCGCATCCTGCTGAACTCCCTCGGCGACAAGGAGTGCCGCCCGGTGTACCGGGAGGCGCTCCAGGCCTTCCTGCGCGGGCTCGACCTGGACGCGGAGACCGTGCGCCGGGCCGAGATCAACCCGCTGCGCGTGCTCGACGACAAGCGGGCCGACGTGCAGAAGCAGCTCGTCGGCGCCCCGATGCTGCGCGACTACCTCTGCGACGCCTGCAAGACCTACCACGAGGAGGTGCGGGCGCTGGTGACGGCGGCCGGAGTCCCCTTCGAGGACGACGAGAAGCTCGTGCGCGGCCTGGACTACTACACCCGCACCACCTTCGAATTCGTGCACGACGGTCTGGGTTCCCAGTCCGCGGTGGGCGGCGGCGGCCGCTACGACGGCCTCTCCGAGATGATCGGCGGGCCGGCGCTGCCTTCGGTGGGCTGGGCACTGGGTGTCGACCGCACGGTGCTGGCGCTCGAAGCGGAGGGCGTCGCACTGGACATCCCGTCCGCGACCTCCGTCTTCGCGGTGGCGCTCGGCGCGGCGAAGCCGGTGCTGTTCGGTCTGGTGACCGAGCTGCGGCGGGCCGGTGTGGCCGCTGACATCTCCTACGGGGGCAAGGGCCTCAAGGGCGCGATGAAGGACGCGAACCGGAGCGGAGCGCGGTTCGCGGTGGTCGCGGGGGACCGTGATCTCGAAGAGGGCGTGGTCCAGCTGAAGGACATGCAGTCCGGCGAGCAGACGCCGGTGGCCGTCGCCGACGTGGTGGCTACGGTCCGGGCACGCCTGGCCTGACGGTCAGCACCGCCGTGGGGCGGGTGCGGGGGAGCCGCTTCGCGGAACTCTCCCCGCCCCGCCCTTCCGCCGTTTCCTGGGGCTCCGCCCCGGACCCCGCGCCTCACACGGCGGCGGGGCTGGAGATTGACGCGGGGGGCGGGGTGGGGGCAGGCCCGCGCAGCGGCCGTGGTCAGAGCAAGCCGTGCCGCATGGCTGTGGTCACCGCCGCCGTGCGGTCCGTGACCTCCAGCTTTCCGAAGATGCGGAGCATGTGCGTCTTGACCGTGGACTCCGCCACGAACAGCCGGCGGCCGATGTCCGCATTGGTCGCACCCTCCGCGACCAGGCGGAGCACCGCCACCTCGCGCTCCGAGAGCCGTGGCAGCGACGGGCGGGTGCGGAGGCGGTCGACCAGGCGGCCCGCCACCGTCGGAGCGAGGACCGTCTCGCCGCGCACGGCCGCCCTGATCGCGGCCGCCAGTTCCGCCCGCGCCATGTCCTTCAGCAGGTAGCCCGCCGCCCCGGCCTCCACCGCGCGCAGGATGTCCCGGTCCTCCTCGTAGGTGGTCAGCACCACCACCCGTACCGGCAGCCGGGCCGCCGTGATGCGGGCGATGGATTCGACTCCGTCACCGCCGGGCATCCGCAGGTCCATCAGGATCAGGTCCAGGCCGCCTTCGGGAACGAGCCGCGCGGCCAGCGCCTCCGCCTGCGGGCCGTTCGAGGCCTCGGCGACGACCTCCAGGTCCGGTTCGGCGGCGAGCATGCCGCGCAGGCCCTCCCGTACCACCGGGTGGTCGTCGGCCAGCAGGATGCGGATCATGTCGTACGGCTCCTCAGCGGATCGGGAGGGTGACGGTGACGGTGGTGCCGGCCGAGGCGGCGCTGTCGACCGCCGCGGCTCCGCCCACCTCCGCCGCGCGGGCGAACAGCCCCCGCAGTCCGTAGCCCGGTGCTGGGGCCGCCGGATCGAAGCCCCGCCCGGTGTCCCGGACGGTGAGGGTCAGCTCGGAGGCGCCGTAGGCGAGGGTCACCGCGCAGCGTGCCTGCGGTCCGGCGTGCTTGGCCGCGTTCGCGAGGGACTCCTGGCAGGACCGCAGGGCCACCACCTCCAGTACCGCGGCCAGCGGCCGGACCTCCCCGGTCACGGAGACGGCCGCCGGTGGATCGTGCCGGGCCGCGAGCCGGCGTACCGCGTCGGGCAGCGAACCGACGTCGAGATCGGCGGGCGCGCCGCCCGCGACCAGGGCGCGGGCCTCGGCCAGGTTCTGCCGGGCGGTGACGGCCATCAGCTCCAGATGGCGCCTGGCCCCCTGCGGATCGGTGTCGAGCTCCGACTGCACGGCCTGTACGAGCATCAGCAGACTGGTGAAGCCCTGGGCGAGGGTGTCGTGGATCTCGCGGGACATGCGTTCCCTTTCGGCGTGGGCGCCGCGTTCGGCGGAGAGCCGGGCCACCTCCTCCCGGCTGGCGTCGAGTTCCGCGATGAGGGAGGCCCGGTGCCGGCTCTGCTCGATGATCCGGATGATCCAGGCGCCGAAGAAGGCGGAGAAGAGGAAGGTGACGAGCGCACCGAGCCCGCTCGCGAAGACGGCGTGCCCCTCCGGCCGCCACACCAGTGCCCAGCCCGCCACCGGCAGCAGGCACAGCAGGCCCACCGCGCCGACCGCGCGCCGCAGGGGCAGCAGCATGAAGCACTGCGGGGCGAGGGCGAAGGTGATCAGGCGGGTCTCGCCGGCCAGGGCGGCGGCCGGCAGGAAGAGGGCCAGCGCCACGCCCACGTAGCGGGCGGAGCGCCGGGGTGCGGCGCCGGGGTCCAGCAGGAGCAGCGGGCGTCCGAGGCCGAGGTAGCAGGGGACCAGGAGGGCGAGCAGCGCGACGGCGGTGATCCGGTACGCCGGCCCGGGGGAGTCCGCGCCGAGGACGAAGGCCGCGGTCGCGCTCCACACGACCCCGAAGTAGAGGTCCCACGGGCCGAACGCGCGGTCCCAGACGTGGGACTCGCGCGCTCCGGCCACCTCCGCGAAGGCGCTCAGCCGTCGCGCCGGTTCTTCCACTTGAAGGTCAGCAGGCACAGCACGAGCCCCCCGATCACCCAGGCGCCCAGGACCAGGGCGACCCGCCCATACTCCCAGCCGCCGGCCTGTTCGAGAACGGCCGCGGACTCGGGCAGGAACACCCCGCGCAGCCCCTGGCACATCCACTTGAGCGGGAACAGCGCCCCGATGTTCAGCAGCCAGTCGGGGATCTGGTGGACCGGGATGAACACGCCGGAGACGAACTGCAGGATCAGGAACGGCAGGACCACGACCGAGCTGGCGCTCCTGCCGGACTTGGGCAGGCTGCTGATCGCGATGCCGAGCAGGGCGCAGCCCGTCAGGCCGAGGGTGAAGATCCAGGCGAAGGTCAGCCACTTGACGGCGGACGTCGGTAGATCGAGGTCGAACAGGGTGGAGCCGACCAGCAGCAGGATCGCGGTCTCGGCGAGGCCGGTGAGCAGCACCAGCCAGACCTTGCCGAGGAAGTACGCGGCCGGGGGCATCGGTGTCCCGCGCAGCCGGCGCAGCACCTTCTCGTCGCGTTCGACGGCGATGGAGATGCCGAGGGACTGGAAGCTGGTGGACATGATCCCGGCGGCGACCATGCCGGCCGCGTACATCTGGGAGGCGGTGACCCCGGTGCCCTCCATGCCGTCGCTGAAGATCGAGGCGAAGAGGGCGAGGAAGACGATGGGGAAGGCGAAGGTGAAGATCACCGCGTCGCGCTGACGGACGAACTGCCTGATCTCCAGCACCCCGCGGCTCATCCCGAGGGCCCAGGCGCCGGGCAGCGCCCCGGCTCCGCCGACGCCCCTCCCCGAGCCCTTACCCGTGTCCGCGTCCTTGCCCGTACCGGTCTTCGTGCTCATCGGGACTCCTCCTGCCACGTCGTCTTCCGGTCGAGCTGGCCCGTGAGGCGCAGGTACACGTCCTCCAGGGTGGGGCGGGTGATCCTCAGGTCCGGGACCTCCCCGTCGAAGCGGGCCGCCAGCTCGGCGACCGTACGGGTGGGCGTCTCGGTGGAGGTGCTGCGCGGGCCGCCGTCCCGGTCGGTCCACTCGACGGTGGCCCCGGTCCCGAGGCGGGCGCGCAGCGCGGCCGGTTCGCCCTCGGCCACGACCTTGCCGCGGGCGATGACCGCGAGCCGGTCGGCGAGGGCCTCGGCCTCCTCCAGGTAGTGGGTGGTGAGCACGATGGTGGTGCCCGAGTCGGACAGCAGCCGGATCAGGTCCCAGAACTGCCTCCGGGCCGCCGGGTCGAAGCCGGTCGTGGGCTCGTCCAGGAGCAGCAGCTCGGGGTCGCCGATGACACCGAGGGCCACGTCGAGGCGCCGCCGCTGGCCGCCGGAGAGGCTCTTGAGCCGCTGGCCGCGCTTGTCCTCCAGGCCGACCAGGGCGATCACCTCGGCCGGGTCGCGCGGGGCCGGGTAGTAGCGGGCGAAGTGCTCGACCGTCTCCCGTACCGTCAGTTCGGCGGGCGCCGACTCGTCCTGCCAGACGATGCCGACGCGCGAGCGCCAGGCCCGGCCGGCGGTCGCGGGGTCCGCGCCGAGGACGAGCACCTCGCCGCCGTCCCGCTCCCGGTGCCCCTGGAGTATCTCCACCGTGGTGCTCTTGCCGGCGCCGTTGGGCCCCAGGAGGCCGAAGACCTCGCCCCGCCGGATCGTCAGGTCCAGTCCGTCCACCGCGGTGACCTCGCCGTACTGCTTGCGAAGCCCCCGTACTTCCACCGCGTTGAGTGTCATGTCCCACATGGTGTGCCGGAACCCGGGCCGCCGGTCCCCCCGTGCGTACCTCCCCCTGTCCGTCGAACGATGGACAGTCCGGCCGGGTACGGCACAATGGCCGGTGCTTGTTGACCTTGCAGATGTGGAGCGGGCCGGATGACGACACGAGGGACCGATACGGACACCGCCGAGACGCGGACGGCCGTCGGCGGCAGCCGGGCGCTCGCCCTGCTGCTGGTGATCACGGGAGCCGCGGGACTGCTCGCCGCCTGGGTCATCACGATCGACAAGTTCAAGCTGCTGGAGGACCCGAACTTCACGCCGGGCTGCAGCCTCAACCCGATCGTCTCCTGCGGCAACATCATGAAGAGCGACCAGGCGTCGGTGTTCGGCTTCCCGAACCCGATGCTGGGGCTGGTCGCCTACGGCATGGTCGTGTGCGTCGGCATGAGCCTGCTCGCGCGGGCGCGCTTCCCGCGCTGGTACTGGCTCACCCTGAACGCCGGGATGCTCTTCGGCGTCGGCTTCTGCACCTGGCTGATGTACCAGTCGCTCTACACGATCAACTCCCTGTGCCTGTGGTGCTGCCTGGCCTGGGTCGCCACCATCGTCATGTTCTGGTACGTCACCTCGCACAACGTGCGGGGCCGCCTGCTGCCGGCCCCCGGCTGGCTGCGCGCCTTCTTCGACGAGTTCACCTGGGTGCTGCCCGTCCTGCACATCGGGATCATCGGCATGCTGATCCTGACCCGCTGGTGGGACTTCTGGACCTCCTGAGCCAGGCCGGCGCGACGGGCGGGAGTGTCAGTGGCCTCGCATAGGCTTCCGGTGTGGAACCAGATCTCTTCACCGCAGCCGCCGAAGACCGCCAGGCGAAGGACCCCTCCAGTTCTCCGCTCGCCGTCCGGATGCGTCCGCGCACCCTGGACGAGGTCGTCGGTCAGCAGCACCTGCTGAAGCCCGGCTCCCCGCTGCGGCGGCTCGTCGGGGACGGGGCGGGCGGTCCCGCCGGTGCCTCCTCGGTGATCCTCTGGGGCCCGCCGGGCATCGGGAAGACCACGCTCGCGTACGTGGTGAGCCAGGCGACGAAGAAGCGGTTCGTCGAACTGTCCGCGATCACCGCCGGCGTGAAGGAGGTACGGGCCGTCATCGAGGGCGCCAAGCGGGCGGCCGGCGGATACGGCAAGGACACCGTCCTCTTCCTCGACGAGATCCACCGCTTCAGCAAGGCGCAGCAGGACTCGCTGCTGCCGGCCGTGGAGAACCGCTGGGTCACGCTGATCGCCGCGACCACGGAGAACCCGTACTTCTCGATCATCTCCCCGCTGCTGTCGCGCTCCCTGCTGCTGACCCTGGAACCCTTGACGGACGAGGACCTGAGCGCCCTGATGCACCGGGCGCTGACGGAGGAGCGGGGCCTCGGCGGCGCGGTCACCCTGCCGCCGGACGCGGAGGCGCACCTGCTGCGGATCGCCGGCGGAGACGCGCGGCGCGCGCTGACCGCCCTGGAAGCGGGCGCAGGCTCGGCGATCGCCAAGGGCGAGCCCGAGATCAGCCTCCAGACCGTCGAGGAGGCCGTCGACCGGGCCGCGGTGAAGTACGACCGGGACGGCGACCAGCACTACGACGTGGCGAGCGCACTGATCAAGTCGATCCGCGGCTCGGACGTGGACGCGGCGCTGCACTATCTGGCCCGCATGATCGAAGCGGGGGAGGACCCCCGGTTCATCGCGCGCCGGCTGATGATCTCGGCGAGCGAGGACATCGGACTGGCCGACCCGACGGCCCTGCCGCTCGCCGTGGCCGCCGCTCAGGCGGTGGCGATGATCGGCTTCCCGGAGGCCTCGCTCACGCTGTCGCACGTGACGATCGCGCTGGCGCTGGCCCCGAAGTCGAACACCGCGACGACGGCGATCGGCGCGGCGCTGGCCGATGTGCGGGCCGGGCTGGCGGGATCCGTGCCGGCGCACTTGCGCGACGGGCACTACAAGGGGGCGGCGAAGCTGGGGCACGCGGTGGGGTACGTGTACCCGCACGACGTGCCGGGAGCGATTGCCGCGCAGCAGTACGCGCCGGACGAGGTCCATGGCAAGCGGTACTACGAACCGACCCGGTACGGGGCGGAAGCCCGCTACGCCGACGTGGTGGAGAAGGTCCGCGAGCGGCTCCGGGGCGCCGGGTCCTGACGGCGGCGACGGCGCGGAGCGCCGTGTGGCGAGCCGCGCCGGCGATCGAGGCGGGAACGGCGGAAGGGCGGACCGGAGACGGCTCCGCGCAGTGGTGTCGTGTCGCGGGCGCCGGTCAGGAGGGCCGGGCCTAGGCTCCGTCGCATGGGACGTGCCACCGCGTTGAGCGCCACCGTCGCAGCCGCGCTGCTGCTCGGTGGCTGTCACCACGGAGACGGCGAAAGGGCTCAGGCCCGCGCCGCCGCACTCGTCGCGCAGGTGCCCCTCGCGAGCGGGGGGTTCCCACCCGCAGCGCCCGCCGCCAGGACCGAGCTGGGAAAGCTCAAGGTCGCGTGGGGCAAGAACTGGGAGACGTACAAGCGCGAGAACTTCGGCACGTACTGGTCCGACGAGACCGACGCCATCGGTGGGCGCAACGGCTGCGACACCCGTGACGACGTCCTGCGCAGGGACCTCCGGGAGCTGCGCGAGGGCGACAGGAACCCCTGCGTCGTGCTGTCCGGGGTACTGAAGGACCCGTACACGGGGAAGGAACTCGCCTACACCTACCGCCGCGCCTCGCAGATCCAGACCGACCACGTCGTCGCCCTCGGCGCCGCCTGGCGCGGGGGCGCGTACGCATGGACCCCGCAGCGGCGCCTGGAGTACGCCAACGACCTGGACGTGCTGCTCGCCGTGGACAAGCAGACGAACTACGACAAGAGCAGCAAGACCGCGGACAAGTGGAAGCCGCCCCAGAAGGGCTACTGGTGCGAGTACGCGCGGCGGTACACCGGGATCAAGGCGAAGTACGGGCTCTCCGTGACCCCGCCGGAGAAGCAGGCGCTGGAGGAGATGCTCGGCGCCTGCCCTTAGCGGTTCAGCCGGCGAACAGGGTGCTCATCGCCCGGCGCAGACCGCAGACGTCGGTCACCGGCTCCGGGAAGTCGAAGCGGGCGTCGAAGGCGGTGGCGCCACGGGTGAAGCGGACCCGCAGGCCCAGCCGGTCCAGTGCGAGGGGGACCGCGGTCAGGCCGGCCGTCTCCCGGGTGCCCAGCAGGCCGCACAGGTCACCCATCCGGTCTCCGTGCGAAGAGGCCAGGTGCTGGAGGAGCTCCGTCTCGTGGGCGACCATCGGGTCGGGCTCGGCCCCGGCCAGCAGCTCCGGGTCCACGTGTTCGGCGCCCCACAGGTCGTCCACCGAGATCTCGCCGACCTCAAGGCGCAGCAGCATCCACGCGGGCCGGCCGGCGGGCGTGGCGTCGAGCGACTCGGCCAGGCCGAGGAGCTCGCCGACGGGGTGCCGCTCGGCCAGCAGTGCCGCGCAGGCCGCCCGGTCGGCGGCCCCGCGCACCGGCGTCAGCCACCCGGCGAGCCAGGCGCGGCCTCGGATACGATGGGGCACGGACACCGGCGCCACATCCGTGATCTCGATCACGGCGGTGAGGTCGTCGTCCTGGGCGTGAGCGGCTGCCCTGGCAGCCGCGGATTCCCCTGATACCAGGAGAATCACGTCCCCGTCCGGGGTGACGGTCCTTGCGGCCGGCAGCCCTGTCCCGAACTCCCCCTGGTCAAGAGCACCGGGGAGCGTGAGGGATACTGAGGCGTTGGACTCTACGAGGGTTCGTACGCGTTCGGCTCCGGTGAGCTGCCGAACGCCTTCCCTGGGACGCGGCTGACCTTGCTTATCGTCGCCGAAAGCAGATCCTGTTTCGTTTGGATCTGAACTTCGGTGCGCACTGGGCAGGGGGATCCCATGTGGTCGAGACATTACGTCCTCCTCGCTAAGGTAAGCCTCACCTAACTTACATGGAGGTAGGTTCCACGTGAACCAGAAGCGACCCAAGGTCAAGAAGTCGCGTGCCCTCGGCATTGCGCTGACCCCGAAGGCCGTCAAGTACTTCGAGGCCCGCCCCTACCCGCCGGGCGAGCACGGCCGTGGCCGCAAGCAGAACTCGGACTACAAGGTTCGTCTGCTGGAGAAGCAGCGTCTGCGCGCTCAGTACGACATCTCTGAGCGTCAGATGGCCCGCGCGTACGACCGCGCCAAGAAGGCCGAAGGCAAGACGGGCGAGGCGCTGGTCGTCGAGCTCGAGCGTCGCCTCGACGCCCTGGTCCTGCGTTCGGGCATCGCCCGCACCATCTACCAGGCTCGCCAGATGGTCGTTCACGGCCACATCGAGGTCAACGGCGACAAGGTCGACAAGCCGTCGTTCCGCGTCCGTCCGGACGACGTCATCACGGTGCGCGAGCGCAGCCGCGAGAAGGTTCCGTTCCAGGTTGCCCGTGAGGGTGGCTACGCAGGCGAGGGCGAGACCCCCCGTTACCTGCAGGTCAACCTGAAGGCCCTGGCCTTCCGCCTGGACCGCGACCCGAACCGCAAGGAAATCCCGGTCATCTGCGACGAGCAGCTCGTCGTCGAGTACTACGCCCGCTGATCTCGTACCAGCGGACGTAGCCTCACAGGCTGGTCAGCCCGCCGGTTCCCCTTCGGGGGAGCCGGCGGGTTTCCTGCTTTTCGCCCCCGGGCGCGCCATCGGCCGCTCCATCCGCTCGGCTCCGGCCCGCGGCCTCGGCAGCGGCCCGGTCGGCACGGGCGCCGGCTCCGGTCCCCGCAGGGCCCGCTCCACCAGAACCTCCAGGGGCAGGGTCCGGCCGTGCCCGGCGCAGGACGCGTACCGCTCGGCGCCCAGCAGTTCGCCCGCCCGCTCCTGGCACATCAGCCGCGGGGCGTTGAAGTACCCCGAGCCGAACAGCCGCATCCCCACCCCGTCCCACAGGGGCTCCGCGGCGCCCTGCAGGACCGCCGCCTCCGCCGGATGCCCCTCGGCCACGGTGACCAGCGCCAGCAGCTCCACCGCCAGCACCAGCCCGACCAGATCGCGGAACGTGTGGTTGATGGCCACGCACTCGGCCAGCAGCCGCCGCGCCTCGGCCGTGCCCCCGGCGTCCAGCGCCGCGTACGCCAGGACGTACAGGGCGTACGCCTTGGTCCAGCGCTCCCCGCGCTCCTCGCAGATGTCCCGCACCTCCCGGCACAGGGTGAGCGCGCCCGCCAAGTCGCCCTGGAAGGCCAGCGCCATCGCCAGCTCCACCTGGCACATCAGGACGTTGCTGTTGAGCTCCCCGGCCTCCCGGTAGCGCTCCAGCGCCGAGCCCAGCAGCTCCCCGGCCCGGGCCATGTCGTCCGAGATCAGTGCCAGGCAGCCCATCCGGTGCACGGCGTACGCCCCCGCCACCGGGTTCTCGCTCCGCGCGGCCCCGTCCCGGCACTCGTACAGCGCGCTCATCGAGGCCACCGAGTCGCCCTGCAGGGCCGCGACGTACCCGAGCACCCACAGTGCCTTCAGCCGGGAGGTCTCGTACTCCGCCCCGGCGAGCCCGAGGTCGCCCTCCAGGGTCCGGTCCAGCCAGTGCCGGCCCTCGGTGAGCCGGCCGCAGCCGGCCCAGTAGAACCAGAGGGTGCCCGCCAGGTACTGGCCCAGGTGGATCTCCTCCGGCTCGTCCAGGCAGCACTCCAGGGCGAGCCGCAGGTTCGGCAGCTCCGCCTCCACCAGCGCGGCCACCTCCTCCTGGCGCGGGCTGAACCAGTCCAGCTCGCACCAGGTCGCCAGGCCCATGTACCAGTCCCGGTGCCGGCGCCGCAGCCGGCGCGCGTCGCCCAGCGATTCCAGCCAGCCCGCCCCGTAGATCCGTACCGTCTCCAGCATCCGGTAGCGGACCCCGGCCGGGGTCTCCTCCCGGACCAGCAGGGACTGCCCCAGCAGCTCGCCGATCAGGTCCAGCACGGAGTCCACCGGCAGGTCCGGGCCCGCGCACACGTACTCGGCGGCGTCCAGGTCGAACTGCCCGGCGAACACCGAGAGCCGCGCCCACAGCAGCCGCTCCCCGGACGTGCACAGCTCGTGGCTCCAGCCGATCGCGGTGCGCAGCGCCCGGTGCCGGGGCAGCGCGCCGCGCGAGCCGCCCGTCAGCAGGGCGAAGCGGTCCTCCAGCCGGGACAGCACCTGCGCCGGCGACAGCGTGCGCAGCCGGCCCGCCGCCAGCTCCAGCGCCAGCGGCAGGCCGTCGAGGCGGGCGCACAGCTCGGCCAGCACCGCCCGGTTGGCCTCCGTCAGGGCGAAGGCCGGATCTGCCGCCGAGGTCCGCTCGATCAGCAGGGCCAGGGCCTCCTCGGGACCCAGCGGCGCCAGCGGCCAGGACAGCTCCCCGTCGAGGGTCAGCGGACGCCGGCCGGCGGCGAGCACGCGCAGGCCGGGGGAGCGGCGCAGGAGGTCCCGTACCAGGCCGGCCGTCTCGTCGACCAGCTGCTCGTACCCGTCCAGGACCAGCAGCAGCCGCCGATCGGCCAGGTGTTCGGCAAGGACCGTCCGGGGCGGACGGGTGGTGTGGTCGGTCAGCCCGAGCGCCTCGGCGAGCGTCAGCTCCAGCAGCGCCGGATCCCGTACGGAGGCCAGCTCGGCCAGCCACACGCCGTCGCAGTAGCGTTCCTGCGCCGGATCGCCGAAGCCGCCCGCGTCGGCGGGGCGGACGGGACCGGACGCCGCGTCGGCGGCCGCCCTGGCCGCTGCCAGGACCAGGCGGGTCTTGCCCACACCGCCCGCGCCGGTCACCGTGACCAGCCGCGAGGAGTCCAGCAGCCGCACGAGCTCGGAAAGTTCCCCGCCCCGTCCCACGAAGCCGCTCAGGTCCGAGGGAAGATTGCCCGGCGTCCTTCGTGGAATGGGTCTTTGTCGCATGGGACACGGAGCGTACTGGTCCGCATGCGCTGCGTACAAGGCGGGCCGCTTCCGGGCGCCCGGCGGGCACGGCGCCCCGGAATTCCGGTACTGCGCCGGATCTCCGGCGCGATAGGGTCGGAGGACGACTTTTTCGCTTGGTGATCAATCTGTAGAGAGCGGTGTGAACGTGTCCGGTGGAGAGGTGGCCGGGATCCTCGTGGCCGTCTTCTGGGCCATCCTGGTCTCCTTCCTCGCCGTGGTGCTGGTGAGGCTGGCCCAGGTGCTCAAGGCGACCACCAAGCTGGTGGCCGACGTGACCGAGCAGGCCGTCCCGCTGCTCGCGGACGCCTCCACCACCGTCCGCTCCGCCCGCACCCAGCTCGACCGGGTCGACGCCATCGCGAGCGACGTACAGGAAGTCACCTCCAACGCCTCCGCACTGTCCTCCACCGTGGCGTCCACCTTCGGCGGACCGCTCGTCAAGGTCGCGGCCTTCGGCTACGGGGTCCGCAAGGCGCTGGGCAAGGGCGGGGCGACCCCGCAGGACGCGCCGGGCAAGACCTCCCGACGGACCGTGATCGTCGGCCGTACGGTGCCGGGTGCCCGGCGCCGGAAGCAGAAGGGCTGAGATCTCCGATGTTCCGCCGAGCCTTCTGGTTCACCGCCGGCGCGGCCGCCGGCGTGTGGGCCACCACCAAGGTCAACCGGCAGCTCAAGAAGCTGACGCCGGAGAGCCTCGCCGCCCAGGCCGCCGACAAGGCGATCGAGGCCGGCCACCGCCTCAAGGACTTCGCCCTCGACGTCAAGTCGGGGATGTCGCAGCGCGAGGACGAGCTGAACGACGCACTGGGACTCCACCAGGACCCCGACCTGCCCGCCAACGTCACCGCCCTTCCCGGGCCGCGGCGGCTGCGGGCCATCGAGCACGACCAGACCAAGAACCGTTTCTTGAAGGTTACGTACAACCGGAATGAGGACCACTGATGGAGTCGGCTGAAATCCGCCGCCGCTGGCTGAGCTTCTTCGAGGAGCGCGGTCACACCGTTGTCCCTTCGGCGTCGCTCATCGCGGACGACCCGACTCTGCTGCTGGTGCCCGCGGGCATGGTGCCGTTCAAGCCGTACTTCCTCGGCGAGGTCAAGCCGCCCGCGGCCACGCTCACCAGCGTGCAGAAGTGCGTCCGTACGCCGGACATCGAAGAGGTCGGCAAGACCACCCGCCACGGCACGTTCTTCCAGATGTGCGGCAACTTCTCCTTCGGCGACTACTTCAAGGAAGGCGCCATCAAGTACGCCTGGGAGCTGCTCACCAGCTCCGTGGCGGACGGTGGCTACGGCCTGGAGCCCGAGAAGCTCTGGATCACGGTCTACCTCGACGACGACGAGGCCGAGGCCATCTGGCGCGACACGATCGGCGTCCCGGCCGAGCGCATCCAGCGCCTGGGCAAGAAGGACAACTTCTGGTCCATGGGCGTCCCGGGGCCCTGCGGTCCGTGCTCGGAGATCAACTACGACCGCGGCCCCGAGTTCGGCGTCGAGGGCGGCCCCGCCGTCAACGACGAGCGCTACGTGGAGATCTGGAACCTGGTCTTCATGCAGTACGAGCGCGGCGCCGGCGACGGGAAGGAAGACTTCCCGATCCTCGGCGACCTGCCGTCGAAGAACATCGACACCGGTCTCGGCCTCGAACGCCTCGCCATGATCCTGCAGGGCGTACAGAACATGTACGAGACCGACACCCTGCGCGTGGTCATGGACAAGGCCACCGAGCTGACCGGCGTGCGGTACGGCGCCGAGCAGGGCACGGACGTCTCGCTGCGCGTGGTCGCCGACCACATCCGCACCTCGACCATGCTCATCGGCGACGGCGTCACCCCCGGCAACGAGGGCCGCGGCTACGTGCTGCGCCGCATCATGCGCCGCGCCATCCGCAACATGCGCCTCATGGGTGCCACGGGCCCGGTCGTCCAGGACCTGGTCAACGTGGTCATCGAGACCATGGGCCAGCAGTACCCGGAGCTCGTCACCGACCGCAAGCGCATCGAGACCGTCGCGCTCGCCGAGGAAGCCGCCTTCCTCAAGGCCATCAAGGGCGGCACCAACATCCTCGACACCGCCGTGAGCGAGACCAAGGCCGCCGGCGGCACGGTCCTGGCCGGCGACAAGGCGTTCCTGCTCCACGACACCTGGGGCTTCCCGATCGACCTCACCCTGGAGATGGCCGCCGAGCAGGGCCTCGCCGTGGACGAGCCCGGCTTCCGCCGCCTGATGCAGGAGCAGCGGGACCGCGCCAAGGCCGACGCCAAGGCCAAGAAGACCGGCCACGCGGACATGTCCGCCTACCGGGAGATCGCCGACGGCTCCGGCGCCACCGAGTTCACCGGCTACGCCACCAACCAGGGCGAGTCCACCATCGTCGGCCTCCTGGTCAACGGCGTCTCCGCCCCCGCCGCCTCCGAGGGCGACGAGGTCGAGGTCGTCCTGGACCGCACCCCCTTCTACGCCGAGGGCGGCGGCCAGCTCGCCGACCAGGGCCGCATCAAGCTCGACTCGGGCGCCGTCATCGTCGTCCGCGACGTGCAGCAGCCGGTCCCCGGCGTCTCCGTGCACAAGGGCTCCGTCCAGGTCGGCGAGGTGACGGTGGGCGCCTCCGCGTACGCTGCCATCGACATCCAGCGCCGCCGGGCCATCGCCCGCGCCCACTCGGCCACGCACCTGACGCACCAGGCCCTGCGCGACGCGCTCGGCCCGACGGCCGCCCAGGCCGGTTCCGAGAACTCGCCCGGCCGCTTCCGCTTCGACTTCGGCTCGCCGAACGCCGTCCCCGGCTCGGTCCTGACCGACGTCGAGCAGAAGATCAACGACGTGCTCTCCCGTGAGCTCGACGTCACCGCCGAGATCATGAGCATCGACGAGGCGAAGAAGCAGGGCGCCATCGCCGAGTTCGGCGAGAAGTACGGCGAGCGCGTGCGCGTCGTGACCATCGGCGACTTCTCCAAGGAGCTGTGCGGCGGCACGCACGTCGGCAACACCGCTCAGCTGGGCCTGGTGAAGCTGCTCGGCGAGTCCTCGATCGGCTCCGGCGTGCGCCGCGTCGAGGCTCTCGTCGGCGTGGACGCGTACAACTTCCTCGCCAAGGAGCACACGGTCGTCGCCCAGCTCCAGGAGCTGGTCAAGGGCCGTCCGGAGGAGCTGCCGGAGAAGATCGCCTCCATGCTCGGCAAGCTGAAGGACGCCGAGAAGGAGATCGAGAAGTTCCGCGCGGAGAAGGTCCTCCAGGCCGCCGCCGGTCTCGCCCAGAACGCCCAGGACATCCACGGCGTCGCCCTCGTCGTGGGCACGGTGCCGGACGGCACCGGCGCCGACGACCTGCGCAAGCTGGTCCTCGACGTCCGCGGTCGCATCCAGGGCGACCGCCCGGCCGTCGTGGCCCTGTTCACCACGGCGAACGACCGCCCGCTGACCGTCATCGCCACCAACGAGGCCGCCCGCGAGCGCGGTCTCAAGGCCGGCGACCTGGTCCGTACGGCCGCCAAGACCCTCGGTGGCGGCGGTGGCGGCAAGCCGGACGTGGCCCAGGGCGGTGGACAGAACCCGGCCGCCATCCCCGAGGCCATCGCCGCGGTCGAGCGCCTCGTCGTAGAGACGGTCTGAAGATGACACTGCGCCGCGGCCGCCGGCTCGCCATCGACGTCGGTGACGCCCGCATCGGGGTCGCCTCGTGCGACCCCGATGGGGTGTTGGCCACACCGGTGGAAACCGTTCCGGGCCGGGACATCCCCTTCGCCCACCGGCGGCTGCGGCAGCTCGTCGCGGAGTACGAGCCCATCGAGGTGGTGGTCGGTCTGCCCCGCTCGCTCAGCGGGCGGGAAGGGCCGGCCGCGGCCAAGTGCCGCGCCTTCGCCATGGAACTCGCCAAGGGCATCAAGCCCGTGACGGTGCGTCTGGTGGACGAGCGGATGACGACGGTCACCGCCGCCCAGGGCCTGCGGGCCTCGGGGAAGAACGCGAAGAAGAGCCGGTCGGTCATCGACCAGGCGGCCGCCGTGGTGATCCTGCAGAACGCTCTTGAGACCGAACGGGTATCAGGTAATCCGCCCGGTGAGTGCGTCGAAGTGGTTGTCTGATCGCGATACGGTAACGTTCCGCGCGATGTGACGGCATTCGAACAGCCGTCGCCCATCAGAAGAGGCGGAACCGTGTGTCGCGGCAGACGGAGTCGCGGCCAACGCCCTGCGGCGCGCTAGGGGATCGATGACTGAGTATGGCCGGGGCCCTGGCCCCGAACCGTGGCACCCCGAGGACCCGCAGTACGGGGACCAGGGGTGGACCGGGCACGAGGCCCAGCAGGGTCAGATGCCCTACGTCGGAGGCCCGCAGCAGTACCAGCAGGAGCCTCAGCCCCAGCAGGCCTACTACGCGCAGCAGCAGGGCCAGTACCCCCAGGCCCAGCAGATGCCGTACCAGCAGCAGCAACAGCCGCAGATGCCGTACCCGCAGCACCCGCAGCACCAGCAGTACCCGCAGCACCAGCAGTACCCGCAGCAGCACCAGCAGACGTACGAGGGCCAGAGCCAGGGCCAGGGCCAGGTCTGGGACACCGGTCAGGGCCAGTACGCCGCGGTCCCGCAGGCCGCCGACCCGTACGCCGGCGCGGATCCGTACGCGCAGCAGCAGGCGAGCGGCTACCCCGGCGAGGCCCCCGACCTCTACGGCACCGCCGAGGCCTTTCCGCCCCCGCGCCCGCCGAGCATGAGGCACCTGGAGACCGACGAACCGTGGCAGGAAGAAGAGGACGCCGCGGCCGACTCCTTCCTCGCGGGCGGCGGCAGCGGCGGTGACGACGACGGTGACGGCGACGACGGCGGGCGCGGCGGCCGCCGGTCGGGCCGCTCCGGCGGCAAACCGAAGAAGCGCAGCGGCATGGCCTGCCTCATCGCGGCCGTGGTCATCATCGGCGTGGTCGGCGGTGGCGGCTACTACGGCTACAGCTACCTCAAGGACAAGTTCTCCGCGGCTGCGGACTTCTCGGGCGACGGCATCGACGAGACCGTCGACGTGGAGATCCCCAAGGGCGCGGGCCTCGGCCAGATGGGCCGCATCCTGAAGGAAGCCGGCGTGGTCGCGAGCGCCCAGGCCTTCGTGGACGCCGCGACGGCCAGGCCCGAGGGCAAGTCGATCCAGCCGGGCATCTACCCGCTGAAGAAGAAGATGTCGGCCGCGGCGGCCGTCGAGGTCATGACCGACCCCTCCAAGCTGCACGTGCTCACCATCAGCGAGGGCATGCGCAACAGCACGGTCTACGACGCGATCGACAGGAAGCTCGAGAAGCCGGCCGGCACCACCAAGGACATCGCCTTCAAGCAGGCCAAGGCCCTCGGCCTGCCGGCGTGGGCGAACAACGACAAGAACATCATGGACCCGCTCGAGGGCTTCCTGCTCCCGATGCGCTACGACCTGACCAAGGACAGCACCCCCGAGTCCCTGCTCAAGCAGATGGTCAAGAACGCGACGGACAAGTACACGGAGCTCGGGGTCGAGGGCAAGGCCAAGGAACTGGGCCTGGACAACCCGCTCCAGGTGATCACGGTCGCCAGCCTCGTCAACGCCGAGGGCAAGAACCACGACGACTTCCGCAAGATGTCCGAAGTGGTCTACAACCGCCTGAAGAAGACCAACGACGTCACGAACCGGAAGATCGAGTTCGACTCGACGTACAACTACGTCAAGGGCACGAGCGAGATCAACTTCAACATCACGGAGGCCAAGGCCTTCGTCCACCCCTACAACACGCACAACGTGGCGGGCCTGCCCCCGGGCCCGATCGGGAACCCCGGCCTGGACGCGCTGACCGCTACGCTCAGTCCGGACCACGGCGGCTGGATGTTCTTCGTATCGGTCGACGGTGAAAAGACCACCTTCACCAAGACCTACGACGATCACCTCAAGCTCGTCGCCGAGTTCCAGGAACGGCAGAAGCAGAAGAACGGCGGGTAGCAGGACATGTCACGGATACGGGCCGCGGTGCTGGGTTCGCCCATCGAGCACTCCCTCTCACCGGTGCTGCACCGTGCCGCGTATCAGGAGCTCGGCCTCGGGGACCGGTCGTACGACCGCTTCGAGATCGACGAGGCCGCGCTCCCCGGTTTCCTCGCGCAGCTCGGCCCCGAGTGGGCCGGGCTGTCGCTGACCATGCCGCTCAAGCGGGCGGTCATCCCGCTGCTCGACGAGATCAGCGACACGGCCGCCTCCGTGGAGACGGTCAACACCGTCGTCTTCACCGAGGACGGCCGCAGGGTCGGTGACAACACCGACATCCCCGGCCTGCTCGCGGCCCTGAGCGAGCAGGGAGTCGGGAAGGTGGAGTCCGCCGCCGTCCTCGGCGCGGGCGCCACCGCCTCCTCGGCGCTCGCCGCGCTGGCCCGGATCTGCACCGGCGAGGTCACCGCGTACGTACGCTCCGAGGCCCGAGCCGCGGAGATGCGCGCGTGGGGCGAGCGGCTCGGCGTGGACGTCCGTACGGCCGACTGGTCGCGGGCGGCCGAGGCGCTGGACGCGCCGCTGGTCATCGCCACCACCCCGGCCGGCGCCACGGACGAGCTGGCCGCATCCGTGCCCGCCGCTCCGGGCACCCTCTTCGACGTCCTGTACGACCCCTGGCCCACGCCCCTGGCCGCGGCCTGGACGCGGCACGGCGGCAAGCTCCTCGGCGGCCTCGACCTCCTGGTCCACCAGGCGGTGCTCCAGGTCGAGCTGATGACCGGCTGTCCCACCGCTCCGCTCGGGGCCATGCGCGCCGCCGGCGAGGCGGCGCTGCGCGCCCGCCACTGAGCCGAAGCGGAACCCTTTCCCCCTCCACACGCCGCCCCGGGCCGGGGTGCGCCGCCGTCCGATAGCTGGACCGGAGGGCGGTGTACCGGCCCGGACATGGGAGGATCGGGTGAAGGCGGGTCAGGGCCGCGCACCCGATCGCGCCATCGATGAATCAGGCGCGAGCACGAGGAGCATCGTTGAGCAGGTTGCGTTGGCTGACGGCCGGGGAATCGCACGGCCCGGCTCTGGTAGCGACGCTGGAGGGGCTTCCCGCCGGCGTCCCGGTCACCACGGAGCTGGTGGCCGACCACCTGGCGCGGCGCCGACTCGGCTACGGCCGCGGTGCCCGGATGAAGTTCGAGCAGGACGAGGTGACATTTCTCGGCGGTGTTCGCCACGGACTTTCCCTCGGCTCCCCGGTCGCCGTGATGGTGGGCAACAGCGAGTGGCCCAAGTGGGAGACGGTCATGTCGGCCGACCCGGTCGACCCCTCGCTGCTCAAAGACACCGGCCGCAACGCGCCGCTGACCCGGCCGCGGCCCGGCCACGCCGACCTCGCCGGCATGCAGAAGTACGGCTTCGACGAGGCCCGGCCGATCCTGGAGCGCGCCAGCGCCCGTGAGACCGCCGCCCGCGTGGCCCTCGGCGCCGTCGCCCGGTCCTTCCTCAAGGAGGTCGCGGGCATCGAGATCGTCTCCCACGTCGTGGAGCTGGCGGCCGCCAAGGCCCCGTACGGCGTCTACCCGACCCCCGCCGACGTCGAGAAGCTCGACGCCGACCCGGTGCGCTGCCTCGACGCCGACGCATCGAAGGCGATGGTCGCGGAGATCGACCAGGCCCACAAGGACGGCGACACCCTCGGCGGCGTCGTCGAGGTCCTCGCCTACGGCGTGCCCGTCGGCCTCGGCTCGCACGTGCACTGGGACCGCCGCCTCGACGCGCGCCTCGCGGCCGCGCTCATGGGCATCCAGGCCATCAAGGGCGTGGAGGTCGGCGACGGCTTCGACCTCGCCCGCGTGCCCGGCTCGCAGGCCCACGACGAGATCGTCTCCACCCCCGAGGGCATCCGGCGCACCTCCGGCCGCTCCGGCGGCACCGAGGGCGGTCTGACCACCGGTGAACTGCTGCGCGTACGTGCGGCGATGAAGCCGATCGCGACCGTGCCGAAGGCACTCGCCACCGTGGACGTCGCCACCGGCGAGGCCGCCGTCGCGCACCACCAGCGCTCCGACGTCTGCGCCGTGCCCGCCGCGGGCATCGTCGCCGAGGCCATGGTCGCCCTGGTGCTGGCCGACGCCGTCGTGGAGAAGTTCGGGGGCGACTCCGTCCCCGAGACCCGCCGCAACGTCCGGTCCTACCTCGACAACCTGCAGATCCGGTGACGGGCACCAGCGCGACCGGACCCGTGGTGGTCCTCGTCGGCCCCATGGGGTCCGGCAAGTCCACCGTCGGCGAGCTGATCGCCCAGCGGCTCGGAGTCTCCTACCGGGACACCGACGCCGACATCGTCGCGGCCCAGGGCCGGGAGATCTCCGACATCTTCGTGGACGAGGGCGAACCCTACTTCCGCGAACTGGAACGCGAGGCGGTCGCCGCCGCCGTCGCCGGACACGACGGGGTCCTCGCCCTCGGCGGCGGAGCCGTCCTCGACGAGAAGACGCGCGAGCTGCTGACCGGCCTGCCCGTCGCCTACCTCTCGATGGACGTCGAGGAAGCCGTCAAGCGCGTGGGCCTCGGCGCCGCGCGCCCGCTGCTCGCCGTCAACCCGCGCCGGCAGTGGCGCGAGCTGATGGACGCCCGGCGCCCCCTGTACACCGCAGTCGCGCGCGTCGAGGTGGCCACCGACGCCCGCACGCCCGAAGAGGTCGCCGAGGCGGTCCTCGACGCTCTGGAGTTGAAGAACGCATGACGGACAAGGTGACGCGGATCCAGGTCGGCGCGAGCGCCGGCCACGAAGCGTACGAGGTGCTGGTGGGCCGGCAGCTGCTCGGCGAGCTGGGCTCCCTGATCGGTACGAAGGCCCAGCGGGTCGCCGTCATCCACCCCGAGGCCCTCGCCTCGACCGGGGAGGCCCTGCGCGACGACCTCGCCGCCCAGGGCTACGAGGCCGTCGCCATCCAGGTGCCGAACGCCGAGGAGGCCAAGACGGCCGAGGTGGCGGCGTACTGCTGGAAGGCGCTGGGCCAGTCCGGCTTCACCCGCAGCGATGCCGTCGTCGGCGTCGGCGGGGGATCCACCACCGACCTCGCGGGCTTCGTCGCGGCCTCCTGGCTGCGCGGGGTGCGCTGGATCGCCGTCCCGACCACCATCCTGGCGATGGTGGACGCGGCCGTCGGCGGGAAGACCGGCATCAACACCGCCGAGGGCAAGAACCTCGTCGGCGCCTTCCACCCGCCGGCCGGTGTGCTCTGCGACCTGGCGGCGCTGGAATCGCTGCCGGTCAACGACTACGTCAGCGGTCTCGCCGAGATCATCAAGGCCGGATTCATCTCCGACCCGGCGATCCTCGACCTGATCGAGGCGGACCCCGAGGCCGCGCGCACGCCCGCCGGACCGCACACGGCCGAGCTGATCTGCCGCTCCATCCAGGTCAAGGCCGACGTGGTCTCCAGCGACCTCAAGGAGTCGGGCCTGCGGGAGATCCTCAACTACGGGCACACCCTCGCGCACGCCATCGAGAAGAACGAGCGCTACAAGTGGCGCCACGGCGCTGCCGTCTCGGTCGGCATGGTCTTCGCCGCCGAGCTCGGCCGGCTCGCGGGCCGGCTCGACGACGAGACCGCCGACCGGCACAAGGCCGTCCTCGCCTCGGTGGGGCTGCCGCTGACCTACCGCGGTGACCAGTGGCCCAAGCTGCTGGAGACCATGAAGCTCGACAAGAAGTCGCGGGGAGACCTGCTGCGCTTCATCGTCCTGGACGGGCTGGCGAAGCCGACCGTCCTGGAGGGTCCCGACCCGGCCGTCCTCGTGGCAGCCTTCGGCGAGGTCACGGCCTGAGCCGACCGGGCCGATACGGACCGGCCCGAACCGGTCTCAACCGGCTTGAGCGGCGTCTCCTTGCGACCGCGTGACCCGGTGAGCCTCCGGGGTCATATAACGTTCTCGTATCAGTCGTGGTGGAACGAGACGGAGTGGCAGCGGATGCAGCAGGGAGTGGGAGGCGGGGGCTGGGAGCCGCCGGGGAGTCAGCACCCGGCGGCGCCCCCGCAGCCGCCGGTACCGCCGGCGCCGGGCTGGCCCGCGCCTCCCGTGCCCTCCGGGCACGCCGCGACCCTGGCCGCGCCGGGTCCGCCGGACGGATTCACCGGGCACGTCCCGCTGCCGCCCGTCGCCCCCGGCACCGGCGGCGCCACCCTCGCGGTCCTGCTGATCGGCCCCGCGGGCGCCGGCAAGACCACGGTGGCCCGCCACTGGGCAGGCACCCGGCCCGTCCCCACCGCGCACATCAGCCTGGACGACGTACGGGAATGGGTCTGCTCGGGCTTCGCGGATCCGCAGGCCGGCTGGAACGACCACTCCGAGGCGCAGTACCGCCTCGCCCGCCGCACCTGCGGGTTCGCCGCCCGGAACTTCCTGGCCAACGGGATCTCCTGCATCCTCGACGACGCCGTGTTCCCGGACCGGCCGGTGGTGGGCCTCGGCGGGTGGAAGCGCCATGTCGGCCCCGCGCTGCTGCCGGTCGTCCTGCTGCCCGGGCTGGAGATCGTCCTGGAGCGCAACGCCGCCCGCTCGGGGAACCGGCGGCTCTCCGACGAGGAGGTCGCGCGGATCCACGGCCGGATGGCCGGCTGGTACGGATCCGGGCTGCCGATCATCGACAACTCCCACCTGGACGTCGAGGGCACCGCCCGAGCCCTGGACGAGACCCTGGCCCGCGTCATCGCGCAGCCGGCCTACTGAATCCGGGCCCGCGGCGCCTGCGGGCCCGCGGC
>NZ_JBEXPT010000063.1:0-35357 GCF_040612195.1 Streptomyces sp. NPDC006450
CCTCGTACGCGGCCTTCGACGTCCTCGAACTCGCCGGGCTGGACCTGCGCGCCCGCCCCTACGAACGCAGGCGCGCGCTCCTCGTCGACCTGCTGGGCCGCATCGCCGCCCGGTCCGCCTCGTCCCGTCCCGCACAGCTCTGGAGCACCCGCATGTCCCCTTCCGGTTCCCCTTCTCCTCGCTCTTCCTCCCGCAAGCCCCTGCTGATCTCCGCCGGGGTCGCCCTCGCGGCCGTCACCCTCGGCCTCGTCTCCTGGCAGGCCACCAAACCCGATCGCGGCACCGACAGCCCCGCCCGATCGTCCGCGGCTTCCGCTCCGGAGGCCGGATCCGCCAAGGACCCCGCCGCGGAGCTCAAGGCCCTGGCCCGGCGCGAGCCCGGGGACAAGCTCGCCGCCGGCCGGGCCGACGCCCCCGTCGTCCTGATCGAGTACTCCGACTTCGCGTGCGGCTACTGCGGGAAGTTCGCCCGTGACACCGAGCCCGAACTGGTGAAGAAGTACGTGGAGGACGGCACCCTGCGCATCGAGTGGCGCAACTTCCCGATCTTCGGCGCCGACTCCGAGGCCGCCGCCAGGGCCGCATGGGCGGCGGGGCAGCAGGACCGCTTCGCTCGGTTCCACGCGGCCGCGTACGCCGAGGGCGCCAAGGAGAAGGGCTTCGGCGCGGAGCGGCTGACCGAGCTGGCGCGCGAGGCCGGCGTCCC
The DNA here is from genome assembly GCF_040612195.1 of Streptomyces sp. NPDC006450. Lineage (NCBI taxonomy): Bacteria > Bacillati > Actinomycetota > Actinomycetes > Kitasatosporales > Streptomycetaceae > Streptomyces > Streptomyces sp. NPDC006450. The sequence goes on from NZ_JBEXPT010000063.1 coordinate 707, forward strand.
GGACCTGGAGCGCTTCCAGGCGGACATGGCCGGGGAACAGGCCGCCGCCGCGATCCGCAAGGACCGGGAGGAGGGGTACCGCATCGGCGTCACCTCCACGCCCTCCTTCCTGATCAACGGGCAGCCCATCGCCGGAGCCCAGCCCCCGGCGGCCTTCGACGCCGCCATCGCCGAGGCCAAGGCGCGGGCGGCCGCACAGTGACCGACGCCGGCTACCTCGCCGCCCTGCTCGGCGGCCTCCTCGCGCTGCTCAGCCCGTGCAGCGCGCTGCTCCTCCCCGCCTTCTTCGCGTACTCCATCGACTCCACGTCCCGGCTGCTGGCGCGCACCGGGATCTTCTACGCGGGCCTCGCGAGCACCCTCGTACCGCTGGGGGCCGCGGGTTCGTACGCCGGGCGGTTCTTCCACGGCAACCGCGAGGCCCTCGTGCTGTGCGGCGGCTGGCTGATCATCGGGCTCGGCCTCGCCCAGATCCTGGGCCTGGGCTTCGCCTCGCGACGGATCTCGGAGCTGTCGGGGAGGATCCGCCCGACCACCGCCCTGTCGGTGTACGCGCTGGGCGCGGTCTACGGGCTGGCCGGATTCTGCGCCGGGCCCATCCTCGGCAGCGTCCTGACGGTGGCGGCGGTCAGCGGCAGCCCGGTCTACGGAGGCCTGCTGCTGGCGGTGTACGCACTGGGCATGGCCGTGCCGCTGTTCGTGCTGGCACTGCTCTGGGAGCGCTTCGACCTGGGCCGCCGGCGCTGGCTGCGCGGTCGGGCCTTCTCGGTCGGCCGCTTCGACCTGCACACGACCTCGCTCGCCTCGGGCCTGTTCTTCATCCTGCTCGGCGCGCTGTTCCTGGCCTACGACGGGGCGAGCGCCCTGCCGGGGCTGCTGGACGTGGACGATTCGTTCGCGGTGGAGCAGAGGGTGCAGGCCGTGGCGGACGCGGTTCCGGACTGGGCGCTGCTCGGGCTGGTGGCCGTGGCGGCCGCGGGCGTGGGCCTGACGCAGTGGCGCCGACGGGCGCGGGCGGCGGAGGCCGGCGGGGAATGACGAAGAAGGCCCCGTCCGATGGACGGGGCCTTCTTCTTATGGTGGCTGGGGCCGGGGTCGAACCGGCGACCTATCGCTTTTCAGGCGATCGCTCGTACCAACTGAGCTACCCAGCCACGAAACCGTTTCCGGCTTCAGCGAACCTGACGGGACTTGAACCCGCGACCTCCACCTTGACAGGGTGGCGAGCTAACCAACTGCTCCACAGGTCCTTGCAATGTGCGAGCACAAGTCTCGCACACGGTAATGCGTACCCCCAACGGGATTCGAACCCGTGCTACCGCCTTGAAAGGGCGGCGTCCTGGGCCACTAGACGATGAGGGCTAAAGGCCCGCCGGGCACTTTCCAGCGCGTCGGGGACGTGAGAAGCATATGGGATCCCGGCGGCGATCGCCAAAACGGTTTCCGCGGGCGGGTCCGCGGCGGGTCGCAGGCGGGTCGGAGACGGGTCGCAGGCGGGTCCGCGAGGGCCGCAGGAGGGCCGGGGGGTCAGCCCCACCCGAGTTCGTGGAGCCGCTCGTCCTCGATGCCGAAGTGGTGGGCGATCTCGTGGACCACCGTCACGGCGACCTCGTGGACCACCTCCTCCGTGCTCTCGCACATCCGCAGGGTCGGGCCCATGTAGATCGAGATCCGGTCGGGCAGCACCCCGGCGTACCACTCGCCGCGCTCCGTGAGCGGGGTCCCCTCGTAGAGGCCGAGCAGGTCGGGGTCGTCGGAAGCGGGCTCGTCCTCCACGAAGACGGCCACGTTGTCCATGACCCGGGTCAGCTCCTCGGGGATCGAGTCCAGCGCTTCGGCCACCAGCTCTTCGAACGCGTCACGCGTCATCTCCAGCACGGGGTCATTCTCCCGTGCCGGGGTCCGATTGCGGCGGACCGTTTCCCCCGGCTTCACCAGGCCTCCCCCCGGCCTCCCCCCGGCCCCGTCCCCGGCGGCCGTTCCCGGCGGGCCGGCACCCGGCGCGCGAGAATGGGCCGGTGGCGACATGCGAAGCGGAGCGCGGGTGACCCGGCCGGTGGAGGGGGCCGAGGCCATCGACCCGGACGTCGACCTCCACGTGCCGGAGCAGCGGGCCGAACCGCAGCGCCGCGTGCTCGCGGCCGTCGCTGCGGGCGGCGCCGTGGGAGCCGCGGCGCGGTACGCCGTCGGGCTGCTGTGGCCGGCCGCCCCCGGGGCCTTCCCGTGGGGGACCTTCTGGATCAATGTGGCGGGCTGCGCGCTCATCGGCGTCCTCATGGTGCTGATCAGCGAGGGCGGCCGCTCGGCGCATCCCCTCGTACGCCCCTTCCTCGGGGTCGGGGTGCTCGGCGGGTTCACCACCTTCTCCACCTACGCCGTGGACTTCGCGCGGCTGCTCGACGCCGGCGAGGCCGGGACCGCGCTGGCGTACGCCGGGCTCACGGTGGCCGGGGCGCTCGGCGCGGTGTGGGCGGCGGCCGTGATCACCCGGCGCGCGGCCGGCGACGGCCGGGGGCAGGGGCAGGCGCCGGGATGAACTGGCTGATCGTCATGGTGGGCGCGGCCGTCGGGGCGCCCTTGCGGTACCTGACCGACCGGGCGGTGCAGGCGCGGCACGACTCGGTCTTCCCCTGGGGGACCTTCGTGGTGAACGCGGCCGCCTCCCTGGTGCTGGGGGCACTGACCGGGGCGGTGCTGGACGGGGCGGCCTCCTCGCGGCTGAACCTGCTGCTCGGCACGGGGCTGTGCGGGGCGCTGAGCACCTACTCGACGTTCTCCTACGAGACGCTGCGCCTTGCCGAGCGGGGCTGGAAGTTCCTGGCGGCGGCCAATGTGGCGGCCTCGGTGCTGGTCGGGCTGGGTGGGGTCACGCTCGGCCACCAGGTGGCGGGACAGCTGTTCGCCTGACGGCGCGCTCCACCCGGCCCCCTCGGGGCGCGTTGGGGCATGTTGGGGCGTGTCCCTTACGGGGCAGCGGGAGTTGGGCACACTGACCCGCTCACCGCGGACCCTTGCCAGCGTTCCGGAGGTGCCCCGTGCGCCAGTTGTCCGCTTCCCTCCGATCCCCCCGGTCGCTTCGGCTCGCCGTCGCCGCGTTCGCGCTGGCGGCCACCGCGGGCTGCATGAGTGTCGGGGAGGACACCGCGAAGCCGGGGCCCTCCGCGTCGAAGGGCGTGCAGGGCGGCACGTCCGGTGGTGGCTCCTCGTCCGGGAAGAGCGCCGGGTCCCAGGGCGGCGGCCACGGCTCGAAGGGCGGTACGGGGAGCCAGGACGGCAAGGCCGGCGGCCCCGGGGCCACCTCCGGCGCGGCCGGGGCCTCCCCCAGCCCGGGCGCGCCGGCCGGTCCGCCCGGGGCCCCCTCCCCGTCGGCCGGTCCGGGGGGCGGAGCGGGTGGCCAAGGCCCCCAGCAGCCCCCCGCGGGCGGTTCCGGGTCCGGGTCGGGATCCGGCGGAGGCGGCTCCTCCGGGGGCGGACAGCCCGCCTCCCCGAGCCCGGAACCGCAGAGCCCCGCGCCGCCGGTCTCCCCGCCGCCGCCCGTGACGGAACCCACACCGAGTCCGGAGCCCCCGCAGCCGGACCCGTCGGGCGATCCGGGCACCCAGCCCTAGGCCCGGCTCCGGCTCGGAGCGGGCTCCATCCGCCCGCCAGGCTTTGCCGGGCGGATGGTGTTTCCGCAGGTCAGCACCGTCTTCGGGGGAGCGACTTGCCGGACCCGGGGGAGGGTGCGTATGGTTATAGATCGTTTGATCCCATTGCCCGGCGCCGACTCCGAAGAGCGCCGCGTGGCGCGTACTCTCCCCAGCCGTGGCTGACCGCATTGAGGCGGTCGATTTGCGAATTCACGGAGTTTGGGCGCGTGCCGAGACTCCGGAAGGTTTCGCATTTCGCATGTCCATTTCCAGTTCTGACCGTTCCGTCATGCCCGAGAACGACTCCAACGAGATCGTCGACGCCGAGACCCTCGCGGTCACCGAGGCCCTTGAGGCCGTAGTCGCCGACGAGATCATCGAGGCCCTCGAGGCCGACGTGACGAACCACGGGTCCGCCGAGTCCGACGACTCCTTCGAGGACTCCACCGGCTCCACCGACGCATACGACGACGAGGCCGCGGCCGACGACGCCGACGCCGAGCCCACCCTGACCTTCGGCGACCTCGGTCTGCCGGACGGCATCGTGCGCAAGCTCGCGCAGAACGGCGTCACCGCGCCCTTCCCGATCCAGGCCGCGACCATCCCGGACGCCCTGGCCGGCAAGGACATCCTCGGCCGTGGCCGCACCGGCTCCGGCAAGACCCTCTCCTTCGGTCTGCCGACCCTGGCCTCGCTGGCCGGTGGGCACACCGAGAAGAAGAAGCCCCGCGCGATCATCCTGACGCCGACGCGTGAGCTCGCGATGCAGGTCGCCGACGCTCTCCAGCCCTACGGCGACGTCCTCGGCCTCAAGATGAAGGTCGTCTGCGGCGGTACCTCCATGAGCAACCAGATCTTCGCTCTGGAGCGCGGTGTCGACGTCCTCGTCGCCACCCCGGGCCGTCTGCGCGACATCATCAACCGTGGCGCCTGCTCCCTGGCGAACGTCCAGGTCGCGGTCCTCGACGAGGCCGACCAGATGGCGGACCTGGGCTTCCTGCCCGAGGTCACCGAGCTGCTCGACCAGATCCCCGGCGGCGGCCAGCGCATGCTCTTCTCCGCCACCATGGAGAACGAGATCGGCACCCTGGTCAAGCGCTACCTGACCAACCCCGTCACGCACGAGGTGGACAGCGCGCAGGGCAACGTCACGACCATGACGCACCACGTCCTCGTCGTGAAGCCGAAGGACAAGGCGCCGGTCACGGCCGCCATCGCCGCCCGCAAGGGCCGCACCATCATCTTCGTCCGCACCCAGCTGGGCGCCGACCGCATCGCCGAGCAGCTCATCGAGTCCGGCGTGAAGGCCGACGCGCTGCACGGCGGCATGACGCAGGGTGCCCGTACCCGCGTCCTCGCGGACTTCAAGGACGGTTACGTCAACGCGCTCGTCGCCACCGACGTCGCCGCCCGCGGCATCCACGTCGACGGCATCGACCTGGTCCTGAACGTGGACCCGGCCGGCGACCACAAGGACTACCTGCACCGCTCGGGCCGTACCGCCCGCGCCGGCAAGTCCGGTGTCGTCGTGTCGCTGGCGCTTCCGCACCAGCGCCGCCAGATCTTCCGCCTGATGGAGGACGCGGGCGTCGACGCCTCGCGCCACATCGTCCAGGGCGTCGGCGCCTTCGACCCCGAGGTCGCCGAGATCACCGGTGCCCGTTCGCTGACCCAGGTCCAGGCCGACTCCGCGAACAACGCCGCGAAGCAGGCCGAGCGCGAGGTCGCCGACCTCACCAAGCAGCTGGAGCGCCTGTCGCGCCGTGCCGTCGAGCTGCGCGAGGAGGCCGACCGCCTGGTCGCCCGCTCCGCCCGTGAGCGCGGCGAGGACCCGGAGGCCGCTGTCGCCGAGGTGGTCGAGGCCGCCGAGGCCGAGGTCGCGGCCGCCGTGGCCGAGCCGGTCGTGGAGGAGCGCCCCGCGTTCCAGAGCCGTGACGACCGTGGCAACTACGAGCGCCGTGACAACCGTCGCGACGACCGTGGTGACCGTGGCGGCGACCGTGGCGGCTTCCGCCGCGACGACCGTGGTGACCGCGGTGGCGACCGTGGTGGCTTCCGCTCCGGTGGCGACCGTCCCGCCGGTGGTGGCTTCCGTCGCGACGACCGCCCCTCGGGTGGCTTCAACCGTGACGACCGCGGTGGCGACCGTGGCGGCTTCCGCCGCGACGACCGCCCGTCCGGTGGCTTCCGCTCCGGTGGCGACCGTCCGGCCGGCGGTGGCTTCCGCTCCGGTGGCGACCGTCCCGCCGGTGGTGGCTTCCGTCGCGACGACCGCCCCTCGGGTGGCTTCAACCGTGACGACCGTGGCGGCGACCGTGGCGGCTTCCGCCGCGACGACCGCCCGTCCGGTGGCTTCAACCGTGACGACCGCGGTGGCGACCGTGGCGGCTTCCGCTCCGGTGGCGACCGTCCGACCGGTGGTGGCTTCCGCTCCGGTGGCGACCGTCCGACCGGTGGTGGCTTCCGCTCCGGTGGCGACCGTCCCACCGGTGGTGGCTTCCGCCGCGACGACCGCCCCTCGGGCGGCTTCCGTTCCGGTGGCGACCGTCCGGCCGCCGGTGGCGACCGCCCCTACGGCCGTCGCGACGACAACCGCCCCTCCGGCTCCGGCTCGACCGGCGGCTCCTCCTTCGGCCGCCGCGACGACAAGCCCCGCTGGAAGCGCAACGGCTGAGACCGGCCGCTGAACTGATCGCCTGACAGGGCCCCTACGACAACCCGTCGTAGGGGCCCTGTTCGTGCGCGCGCCCACCGACGCCACGACTTCCCGGGCCGGACCGCCGATATGCGATCGGCTGTCCGGCGCACTGCGGCTATGCTCTGGGGTGAGCACTCCGAGGGCCATTAGCTCAATTGGCAGAGCAGCGGACTTTTAATCCGTTGGTTGTCGGTTCGAGTCCGACATGGCCTACTGCTCACAGCGCCCCATCCGGTCCTCCGGGTGGGGCGCTTCTCGTGGTGACGGCCGGTCAGGGGTGCGGCGGGAGCCAGCCGTGCTGGACCGCCCGGGCGCCGGCCTCGAAGCGGCTGCGTGCTCCCAGACGTTCCATCAGCTGGGTCGCGATGCGGCGGGCCGTGCGGTGGGAGACGCCCAGCCGCTTCGCGATCGCCTCGTCCGTGTGTCCCTGGGCGAGCAGGCGCAGGGCCATCGCCTCCTGGCCGTCCAGCCCGTTGACGTCCTTGGGGCGGACCGTGCCCAGCGGCTGGGCGGATTCCCAGGTGGTCTCGAAGAGGGCGCACAGGGCCGTCAGGGCGCCCTTGCCGGTCAGGATGACCGCCCCGGCGCTGGTGTCCTCGCAGTCCATCGGCAGCAGCGCCAGGGAGCGGTCGGCGATCAGCATCCGGGTCGGCAGTGCCGGGACGGTGCGCACCTGGCCGCCCAGCTCGGTCAGGAAGTCCGCGTGGGCGATGGTGGGGGCGCTGTTGCGCACGGAGTCCAGGTAGAGCGTGCGCATCCGCACCCCGCGCTTGAGGAGCCCGCCGTCCAGGGGGCGGGAGGAGCGCAGCGCGTCCTCGGTCTGGGCGCCGTCGGGGGCGAAGCTCATCACCTCGTGGCGGATGTCGCGCTGGAGCTCGGTCAGCCGCTCGCGGATCCGGTCGAGGCCGACGAGCTGCTCGACGCCCGCGCCGGGGATGTCCGTCTGCCCGGCGTACTCGGAGATGAGCTTGGCCGCCGCGGCGCGGGAGACCTCGATGCGGTGCTGGTGCGCCGCGAGCTCGGCCGACTGGCGTGCGAGCAGGGCTTCCAGCCCGAGGTCCGGGCTGACGGCCCGCAGCCGGCCCGGGGACTCGAACGACTCGGCGACCAGGCCCAGTCGGGCCAGCCGCTCCTGGGTGGCGCTGATGTCGGCCGGCGGTACGCCGAGCCTCAGGGCCAGTTCGTCCACGCAGTCGTGTGGATGCCCGAGCATCGCGCGGTAGACGGACTCCGTGCTGTGGTCCAGCCCGAGTGACTCGAGCATTTCCTCCCCCTTTGCTTATGAAGGCATGGGCCTCCGGCAAGACGGAGACGATATCGAGCCGTTCGTATCCGGAACAAGCCCTTTCGGTGTGAGCGTGATCTTAACGGGCACCGGGTCTCAGCCGATGAGATGCGCGGGTGCCCGGCCGGGGCGCGTTCGCACCATTGTTCCTGGTGCGAGGGGGTGGACAGGTTGGTCCTCGGACGGATCCGTCCACCGGAAACCTCTTCTCCCGGGCCGGGTGGCAGGGAATGCTGATGGTCATAGGGAACACGCACACCGCAAGAATCCGGACAGGCCGTTTCGCGCCAATTCGGGCCGGTGGCTGATTCCATATTCACTTCATTCTCACGGGGGAACACTCATGCTTTCCAGCAGCCTTGCCCGCGCGGCCGCCATCGCGCTTCTCTCGGGCGCCGCCCTCGCCGTTCCGGTGAGCGCGCTCGGAGCTTCGGCGGCCCCCGCCCAGGGTGCTGTCACCGCCGTCACCGCCGGCACCACCGCCGCCGATGTCGCCATCACTCCGGCCGTCGAGCCGGCCCCCACCCCGACCCCCAGCGGGGGCAGCTGGACCTGGCAGTGACCGCGGCGGCCATGGAATTCCTCCCGCCCACTGCCCTGCCCTTCCAGCCCGCCCTGACCGCCCCATTCGCCCTCGAAACTCGGGAGTCCCCGTGGACATAAGGCAATTGACTACCTTCCACAAGGTCGCGACGCTGCTCAGTTTCACGCGCGCGGCCACCGAGCTCAAATACGCGCAGTCCAGCGTGACCGCCCAGATCAAGAGCCTGGAAACCTCCCTCGGCACGGAACTCTTCGAACGCCTCGCAGGGAAGATCCAGCTCACCGCGGCCGGCCGGCGGTTCCTGCCCTACGCCGAGCAGATGGTCGCGCTCGCGGGCGAGGCGCGCGGCATGGCCGCAGGTGACGGCGAGCCCTCCGGCGTCCTGACCATCGGCACCATGGAGAGCATCACCTCCTACCGGATGCCGCCGGTGCTGGAGTTCTTCCACCACCGCTACCCCCAGCTCCAGTTGCAGCTGCGGCCCAGCCTGTGCGCGGAGACGCTGCACTCGCTGCGCCAGGGCAGCTTCGACATGGGGTTCCTGATGGAGGCCGAGACCCGGCACCCCGGTGTGGACAGCGAGGTCCTGGGTTCGGAGCCGCTCGTGCTGGTGGCCGCGCCCGGCCACCCGCTGGCCGCGGAGGCCAAGGTCGAGACCGACCAGCTGCGCGAGGTGCAGGTGCTGGCCCCCGAGGCCGGCTGCGCGTACCGGGAACTGTTCGAGGCCGAGCTGAACAACGGCTCCGGCGAGCCCGTGCCCTTCCTGGAGTTCGGCAACATCGAGTCCATCAAGCGGGGCCTCGGCGCCGGTCTCGGCGTGAGCCTGCTGCCCGCGATGACGGTCGCCGACGACATCGCCGCGGGGTCGTTCGCCGTCCTGGCGTGGGAGCCCCCCTTCGAGGTGTTCACGCAGCTCGCCTGGCGGCGCGGCCGCCGCCAGACGCGCGAGATGCAGCTGTTCGTCGAGCGCACGATGGCCTTCATGGCCGCCGAATACGCGTCCTGACCGGATCGGACATCGCGATTTCCGGCATCAGGTAATCCGGGGGTCCGGCCCTGGACGGGAAGTGCCTTTCCGGACAGGATTTTCCAGATCACTCCTTATTGCTTTGCGGAGAACTCATGTCAGACATCATGCGTCCGGTCAGGAAATTCATCGTCTCCAGCGTTTCTTCCGATGCGCACATGTGGAATCTCGTATTTCTCCAACTCTTGCTCGAAGAGCACGGCGGAGAAGTCCACAACCTGGGCGCATGCGTCCCCGACGAGGTGATCATCGCCGAGTGCCGTGCCGTTCGGCCGGACGTCCTGGTACTGAGCACCGTGAACGGGCACGGCCACCTCGACGGGCTCCGGCTGATCCGCAAGATACGCAGCGAGCCCGATCTCCAGGACCAGCGCGTCGTCATCGGCGGAAAGCTGGGCGTGCGGGGTTCGGAGAACGTGAAGTTCATCGAGAAGCTCGCCGAGGGCGGGTTCGACGGCGTCTTCGAGTCGGAGGGGTCGCTGAACAGCTTCGACGAGTTCCTGCGCGGTCTCGCCCCGGCGCCCCAGCTGGCCCTCACCGGCGCGGAGGCCGCGGCATGACCACGGCCCCCGCCCGCTTCACGGCCCTCGCCCGGCCCGTGGCCACCGGTAGTTCCTCGGCCACCGCCGTCCTCGAACCGGTCCGGCGCAACCGCTTCTCGGCCTTCGTCCACGAAGCCAAGGCCGCCGGCCGCCTCGTCGTCCAGCCCCGCATGGGCTTCGCCGACCTGGGCGTGATGCGCGACGGACTGCTGGCGGTGCGCGGCGCCAACGCCACGTCCGTCGGCACCGTCACCCTGGACAGCTACACCCGCGTCAACGACCACGACTCCGCCCGCGAGGCCCTGCGCACCGGCGCCGACCTCAACGGCTTCCCCCTGGTGGCCCATGGCCCGCAGGCCACCATCGGCATGCTCGACGGCGTGGCGGGCAGGGACTTCCCGGTCCAGGTACGGCACGGCTCCGCCCTGCCCTACCCGCTGTTCGAGGCCATGGTCGCCGCGGGCATCGACGCCACCGAGGGCGGCCCGGTCTCGTACTGCCTGCCCTACAGCCGCGCCCCGCTCACCCAGGCCGTCGACGCCTGGTCCCGCTGCTGCGACCTGATCGCCGCGCAGGACGACCAGATGCACCTGGAGAGCTTCGGCGGCTGCATGCTCGGCCAGCTCTGCCCGCCCAGCCTGCTGGTCGCGCTCAGCGTCCTCGAGGCGCTGTTCTTCGCCGAGCACGGCCTGACCAGCATCTCGCTCAGTTACGCCCAGCAGACCCACTCCGGCCAGGACCTCGAAGCGCTCGCCGCACTGCGCAGGCTGGCGGGCGAGCGGCTCGGCGGCGTCGACTGGCACGTCGTCCTGTACACGTACATGGGCGTCTACCCCCGCACCCCCGTCGGTTCCTTCCGGATCCTTCAGGACAGCGCCCGGCTCGCCGTGCGCAGCGGCACCGAGCGGCTCATCGTCAAGACGCCGGCCGAGGCGCACCGCATCCCGACCGTCGCCGAGAACGTCGACGCGCTGGAGTTCGCAGCCGCCGTCGCCGCCGACGAGTACCAGAACGGCACCCCCGAACCGCCCACCAGCACGGGCCTGTACGAGGAGGCCCGGATGCTCGTCGACAGCACCCTGGAACTGGGCCACTCGGTGGGGGCGGCCCTGGTGAGCGCGTTCGCCCGCGGCCACCTCGACGTGCCGTTCTGCCTGCACCGCGACAACGCCAACAAGTCCCGTGCCTACGTGGACCCGCGCGGCCTGCTGCGCTGGGCCGAGCCCGGCGCGATGCCCCTGCGCCCCGACCGGACGGGCGGCCAGGGGTCCCTCTCCGCGAAGGGCCTGATCGAGATGCTCGGCTACAACGAGCGCCGCTTCGACCGCGAACAGCTGACCCGAGTGACCCAGTGGAGCCTGACGTGACCACCCTGACCGAGGCCCCGGCGTCCGCCGCGCCCGCGCCCGCCACGGCCCCCGCCCCGCGCGGCCGGGCCGCCACCACCACCCTGGACGTGGTCCGCGCGCGGGGCACCCTGAACGCCGTCGTCAGCCGCGGCATCCGGGGGCTGTCCCGCCAGGAGCAGGACGGCCGCTGGACCGGCCTGGACGCGGACATCGCCCGCGCCGTCGCCGCGGCCGCGCTCGGCGACCCGCAGGCGGTCACCTGGCTGCCGTCCGACCCGGCCGACCGGCTCACCGCGCTGGTGGACGGCGCGGCCGACCTGACCGTCTCCAACCTCACCTGGACGCTGGGCCGCGAAGCGGACCGGCCGATCCTGTTCGCCGGGGTGACCTGCTACGACGGCGAGGGCTTCCTCGTCCGCGACGACAGCGGCATCCAGCACCCGGAGCAACTGGCCGGCCGGCGCGTGGCCGTGCAGGCCGGTACCACCAGCGCCGCCAACCTGGCCGCCTGGTACGGCCGGCGCGGCCTGGAACCGGTTCGGCCCGTGGCCTTCGCGACCCCGGCGCAGACACTGGCCGGCTACGCCTCGGGCGAGTGCGTGGCGTACGTCCTGGACCGTACGGCCCTGGCCGGCGAGCGGGCCGCGCTGGCGTACCCGTACGCCCACCGGATCCTGGACGAGGCGATCTCCCGCGAGCCGATGGCCGCGGCCGTCCGCGACGACGACCCGCACTGGTACCGGCTGTGCCGCTGGGTGCTCCAGCTCCTCGTCGCCGCCGAACACCACGCCGACGAGGCGGGCCCCGGCAACCGCGAGCGGGCCCTCGCCGAGGCCGCCGCGCTCGCGGGCCGGCACGGCCCCGCCCTCGGACTGGACGAGGGCTGGGCGGCCCGCGTCCTGGACGCCACCGGCACCTACGGCGACATCTACGAGCGGAACCTCGGCGCCGCCTCCGGTCTCGGCGTCCCGCGCGGCCTGAACGAGCTGTGGACCCGCGGCGGCCTGCACTACGCGGTGCCGCTGCAGTGAGCCACCCCGAACTTTCCCCGCCATCCCCCATGCCTGAGAGAAGGAACGTCCATGAGTAGCGACACCGCGCGCACAGGACCTGCGAATCCGGAGTTGAGGGGATCCGTCGAGCTGACCCTCGCGATGATCCTCTCCGGCACGCTCGGCATCTTCGTCGTCGAGTCGGGGGCCTCGCCCTTCAACGTCGTCTTCTTCCGCTGCGTCTTCGGCGCCGTGGCCCTCGGCCTCTACTGCCTCGTCCGCGGGTTCTTCAAGAACCACGGCTTCACCGCGAAGAAGGTCGGCCTGGCCGCTCTCGGCGGCGTCTTCATCGTCTTCAACTGGGCGTTCCTCTTCGAGTCCTACGAGGCGACGTCCATCTCGGTGGCGACCGTCGTCTACCACACACAGCCGTTCTACGTCGTCCTGCTCGGCGCCATCCTCTTCCGCGACAAGCTCACCGCGAACAAGTTCGCCTGGCTCGGCGTCGCCTTCGTCGGCCTGATCCTGGTGGCCGGCGTCTCCCTCTCGGACTTCAGCGACGGCGGCAACAGCACCTACCTGATCGGCCTCGGCTACGCGCTGCTGGCAGCCGTCTTCTACGCCTTCGCGACCGTCATCACCAAGCGGGTCACCGGCGTCAAGCCGCACCTGGTCGCACTGATCCAGGTCACGCTCGGCATCCCGCTGCTGCTGCCCTTCGCCTCCTTCACCGAGATGAACGGCATGGGCGCCGACTGGGGCTGGCTGGTCGGCCTCGGCCTGATCCACACCTGCCTGATGTACGTCCTCATGTACTCCGCGTACCAGAAGCTGCCCACCGCGAAGATCGCCGTCCTGGCCTTCATCTACCCGGCCGTGGCGATGCTCGCCGACTGGGCCGTCTACGGGCACCGCATCAGCCTCCTCCAGGCACTCGGCATCCCGCTGATCGTCGGCGCCAGCCTCGGCGTCAACCTCGGCTGGAAGCTCCTCCCGGGCCGGACCCCGGAGGCGGTCCCCGCCCCCGCGGCCCCCGCCGAGACCCCCGCCACCACCGCCGAGCAGTCCGCCCGGGCCGAAGAGGTCCTGATCGGAGAGTCCCGATGACCACCGCCACCGAAGCCGCCGCGCCCGCCGACCGGGCCGCCACCGGCCCCCGCATCGCCATCGTCGGCGCCACCGGCGCGGTCGGCACCACGATGATCGAACTGATCACCGAGCGCGGCCTGCCCTACCGCGAGCTGCACCTGGTCGCCTCCTCCCGCTCGGCGGGCCGCATCCTGACCGTCGCGGACCGCGAGTACGCGGTCCAGGCGATCGAGGAGTTCGACTTCTCCTCGGTCGACGTCGCCTTCTTCTCGGCGGGCACCTCCGTCAGCCAGAAGTGGGTTCCGGTCGCCACCGAAGCGGGCGCCCTCGTGATCGACAACACCATCGCCTTCCGGATGGACCCGGACACCCCGCTGGTCGTGCCCCAGGTCAACGCGCACGTCCTGGACCACCGACCGAAGAGCGGGGTCGTCTCCAACCCCAACTGCTCGACCATCCCGCTCGTGCGGCTGCTGCGCGGCATCGAGGACCGCTGGGGCATCCGCAACGCGGTCGTCAGCACCTACCAGGCCGCCTCCGGCCTCGGCTACTCCGGTGTCGAGGAACTCCAGGAGGCCAGCCGCGCCACCCTCCAGGACGCGGGCGCGGAGTACGAGCCGCACCACTTCCCGCCGGGCCTCGCCTTCAACGTGATCCCGAAGATCGACCGCTTCCTCGACTCCGGCTTCACGCTGGAGGAGGAGAAGATGCTCCAGGAGTCCCGCAAGATCCTGGACCTGCCGCACCTCGACGTCACCACTACCTGCGTGCGCGTACCGGTCGCCAACTGCCACTCGGAGTCCGTCTACGTCGAATGCCAGTCACCGGTGGACCGGGCCGAGCTGGTCGAGGTACTGGCCGCGCTCCCCGAGGTCGAGGTCCACGACCGCGAGACGCCGACCGCCTTCCCGACGCCGGCCGTCGTCGACAGCTCGGACCTGGTGCACGTCGGCCGGATCCGCTCGACCCAGAACAACCCGCGCGCCTTCTGGCTCTGGCTCGTCGCGGACAACCTGCGCATCGGGGCCGCGCTGAACGCCGTACAGATCGCCGAAGAGCTGATCGACCGGGGCACGCTGTGACCGTGCCCGCGGGCATCGCGGACACCGCCGTGCCCGCCGTGCTCAAGTTCGGCGGTTCCAGCTTCCGTACCCTCGCCGCCTACGGCGAGCTCGCCCGGGTCCTGGGCGAGCGCGTGGACGCGGACGGCACCAAACTGGTCGTCGTCGTCAGCGGCCAGCCGGGCGAGACCGAGCAGTTCCGGGAGCGGCTGAGCCAGGTCAACCCGCACCCGGAGGACGAGACGGTGGCCGGCCTGCTGACGCTGGCCGACACTATCGGGGCACAGCTGCTCGCCACGGCCCTGCACCGGGAAGGCCGCAGCGCCACCGTGCTCGCCGGACACCAGCTGGGCCTGGTCACCAACTCGGCCTTCATGTGGGCCCGGTTGGAGCGCACCGACCCGCAGCCGCTGCGCACGGCCCTGCGCGACCACGACATCGTGGTCGTGCCGGGCGGCCAGGCGGCGGACGCGCAGGGCCGGCCGACGTGGCTGGGCAAGAACAGCTCCGACCTGTCCGCGGTGGCCATCGCGGCCGCCGTCGGCGCCCCGCGCTGCGAGATCCACTCCGACGTCGACGGCATCTACAGCACCGACCCGCACCTGGTCAGCGGCACCCGGCTGCTGCCCGAGGTCTCGTACAACATCGCGGCGCTCATGTCGCTGTACGGGGCCAAGGTGCTGCACCGCCGGTCCGTACGGCTCGCCCAGAAGCACGGCGTCGAGATCGTCTGCCGCCTCAACCGGGCCCCGTTCACCGAGGGTTCGGTGATCGGCTCGCGCGGTGCCTCGGCGACGGCCGTCGTCCTCAACCAGCGCTCGGTGGCCCTGTCGTACGACAGCGACGCCGACGCGGACCTCGCCTTCAACGCCTTCCACGGCGCCAACATCGACACCATCCGACTGACCACCGGCCCCCTGGTCGCGGTCGTCGGCGGCTTCGTGGACCTGGAGGAGTTCCAGCGCCGGGGCGGTCTGACTCCCGGCACGTACGCGGGAGTTCCCGTGACCGCGCTGCGCGGCAGCAAGGTCGCCACGCACCTCGCGGCCGACGCCGGCGAGGCCCTGCACCTCGCCCAGGAGCTGCACGACATCCTCCACGACCCGAGCCTCGCCTTCCCCGAATCCCTTCCGACAGGAGTGTGATCCCATGACCACCAGCATCGAACGGCCCCTCGAGGCCGACCTGTTCACCGCGGACCGCGCGCCCGTGGAGACCTTCACCCGGATCACCCTGCCCGACGCGGTGCGCGACGCCCTCGGCGAGCGACTGCTCCAGGTGACCGACCCGCTCGCGGACATCGACTTCTCCATGGCCCGCTGGCTGCAGATCTTCGCCGGACTGCCGACCGAGGTGTTCCAGCAGCTGCTGGACTTCGGGCGGCACATCGACACCGCGGGAGTGGCGCTGGTCGAGAACCTGCCGGTGGACCCGTCCGTCCCGGCCACCCCGACGGACGGCGGCCCGAGCCGCGAGAAGTCGACCTGGGTCGCCGAAGGCGTCCTGCTCGGCCTGAGCGGGCTGCTCGGCGAGCCGATCGGCGTCCTCACCGAGAAGGCGGGCCGGCTCGTCCACGACGTCATCCCCGTCGCGGGCGGTGCCACGACCCAGACCAACCAGGGTTCCGAGGTCTTCCTCAACTTCCACAGCGACATCACGCACGACGTGATCGGCCGCTACGACATCGCCAACCCCGACTTCCTCGTCCTCAGCTGCGTCCGCGCGGACCACGAGGGCATGGCCGGCACCTTCTACGCGGACGCCCGCGACGTCTCGGCGGCCCTCGCACCCTCCGTCCTGGAGACCCTGCGCTCCCCGCTGTTCCGCCTCAACGCCCCCGGCAGCTACGTCCGCGACGTGGCCGGCGGCGGCGAGGTCCTCTCCGACCCGGTCCCGCTGATCAGCGGCGACGAGACCCACCCCGAGATCGTCATCTCGGCCAACGGCGTGCGCGCGCTGACCAGCGGCGCGCAGGCCGCCCTGGACCAGCTCCAGTCGGTCTGCCGCGCCGTCTCCCACGAGGTGTACCTGCGGCCGGGCCAGGCCCTGCTGATCAACAACCGCAAGGGCGTCCACGCCCGGTCCACCTTCACCGCCCGCTACGACGGCCAGGACCGCTGGCTGCAGCGCACCTACGTGCGGCGCAACCTGTGGGACATCCGCTACCGGGTGACCCCGGAGGACCGCCGCATCCACTTCTGAGCCACGGGGTCCTGGACCACGGGTTCTGAGACCACGGGTTCCGAGACCACAGGTTCCGAGACCACGGGGCGCTTCCGCGCGCGAGCGGGAGATGCGGGGGCCGCTGGGAAACCGGCGGCCCCCCGCCGTGTTTCACGGCTCTGACCAGCTGTTATCGCCGCCCCAGGGGTGGCCCGGACGTTAATTGGCGGAGGCCTCCCCCCGGATGGCGTAGAGTTGGGTTTACCGACGCGGGGTGGAGCAGCTCGGTAGCTCGCTGGGCTCATAACCCAGAGGTCGTAGGTTCAAATCCTGCCCCCGCTACTCAGTACGAAGGCCCGGTCCCCTGTGGGGGACCGGGCCTTCGTCGTGTCCGCGGTGGACGCGTCCCGCTCCGCTGCGCGCACGCCGTCACCCGAACGGTCCTGCCCGGCTCGCCGTACGGGCCCTCCTGCCCCCAGCCTTGGGGGGCGAGGCGGACCGGGCGGCAGGAGAGCAGCGTGGTGGGGCTGGGCCGGCAGAGCAGGGGCGAGCGCGTCTTCGGCGCGGTCGCCGCCAGCGCCGTGGTCCGCCGGATCATCAAGATGCTCCCGGGCACCCTGATCGTCCTCGGTTTCCTCTTCGACGTGCTGACCCCGCCCAGCTTCACCGGCTCCCCCTTCTTCTCCGCCGCCCCGCTCATCGCGGCCCCGCTGTTCTCGCTCCGGGCCACCGTCCTCACCGGGATGCTGGCCACCCTCGCGGTGGTCGTGCTGCACCTCTACAACGGCACCACCTTCAAGGTGGAGGCCATGACCGAGCTGGTCACCGTCCTGACCGTCTCCGGCCTGGCCACGCTCATCAACATCGTCGTGCGGCGCGGTACGGAGCAGCTCGCCTCCGCGCGCGGGATCGCCGAGGCCGCCCAGCGCGCCGTCCTGCCGACGCCCGCCGAGCGGATCGCGGGCCTCCAGGTCTCCGCCTCCTACGAGGCCGCGCAGGCGGACGCCTTCATCGGCGGCGACCTCTACGCCGTGCAGGACACCCCGCACGGGGTGCGCCTCGCGGTGGGCGACGTACGGGGCAAGGGGCTCGGAGCGGTCGAGGCCGTGGCCGTGGTGCTCGGGGCGTTCCGGGAGGCGGCCGAGAGCGAGCCCACGCTGGAGGGGGTGGCCCGGCGGCTGGAGCGGGCGCTGGCCCGGGAGGGGAACCGGCGCGACAGCCTGGACGCGGTGGAGGGGTTCACGACGTGCGTGCTCGGCGAGATCCCGCCGGGCGCGGGCACGCTGCGGCTCGTCAACCGCGGCCACCCCGAACCCCTGCTGCTGTACGCGAACGGCGGCCTCGCGGAGCTGGCCCCCGCCGAGCCGGCGCTGCCGCTGGGCATGGGGGAGCTGGGCGGCTGGCCGGACCGGGTGCAGGAGTGGCCCTTCCCGGAGGGGGCGACGCTGCTCCTGTACACGGACGGGCTGACCGAGGCCCGGGACGGGACGGGGGCCTTCTACGATCCTGCGGCCCGGCTGCGCGGGCGGGTCTTCCCCGGGCCCGACGAGCTGCTGAGCGCGCTGGCCACCGATGTCCGCCGCCACACGGGCGGCGCGGCCACGGACGACATGGCCCTGCTGGCGGTGGCCAGACCCGGAGCGCGGCAGCCGAGCCGGCGCCGGACGGTGCAGGTGATCGCGAAAGGGGACGGAGCGTAACCGAAAGAGCGCACTCGGCAAGCGATCTGACGTACCGTCAATGTGAAGATGTGGCGAGAGGGGTGGGAGGGGTGGTCATTTTTTGCCCGAGATGACACCTGAATGCGACGATAAGTCCTGGCCAGAGCCGAGCAGATGGTGGCTGATTGTCGTTAACGATCAATCGCAACTGCTTGGAATCACTCCCCTTTCTCTATTACCGTTCGATAACGCAGAGCGGTCGTCCCAGCCGTCGCAAGAGACGGCACCGTGCGCGTGCTCGCCCAGAGGAGTGTGCCCCGGTGGCCTCCAACTCGCCTGCCCCTGAAGGCAACGACGTCCAGGAGCAGCCCACCGCCGGTGCCTGGGGCGAGTGGAACCCCACCGAGGACTCGGCCCGGCCGCCACGCGGCAAGCACCGCGTGCTCAAGCAGCGCGGGGGACTGGCCCGTTCCTCCACCGTCCTCGGCGTCGGCGTGATCGCCGCGGTCGGCGCGGGCGGCATCGCCACCGCGCAGGACCGGCCCCAGGTCGCCATATCCCTGCCGTCGCTGCCGCCGCTGCCCTCCCTCCCGGAGGCCCTGGGCGGCGCGGACCAGGACGCCGTCGACGGGAACGCGGTCGCCGCGGGGGCCACGGAGCAGGCGCGGACCGGGATCATCCCGCAGCAGGCCAACCGCCGCTCCGACGCGGGCGAACTGCTGCGCAGCCGCATCCTCCAGCAGGCCGAGTCCCAGCACGAGGCCGCCGCGGCCCAGGAGCGGGCCGAAGCCGAGCGCGTGGCCCAGGAGGCCGCGGCCCAGCAGGCCCGCGACGCCCAGGCGGCCAAGGAAGCGGCCGAGAAGGCGGCGGCGGAAGCGGCCGAGAAGGCCGCGGCCGAGGAAGCGCGCCAGGCGCAGGCCGCCAAGGAGGCCGCCGAGGCCAAGGCCAAGGCGGAGAGCGCCGCCCGGGCGGCCGGATCCTTCTTCCTGCCCACCTCGGCCTACACCCTCACCTCGCACTACGGCGACTCCGGCTCGATGTGGTCCTCCGGCCACCACACCGGCCTCGACTTCGCCGCCCCGACCGGCACCCCCGTCAAGGCGGTCGGCTCCGGCAAGATCACCTCGGCCGGCTGGTCCGGGGCGTACGGCTACCGCATCGTGCTGGAGCTCCCCGACGGCACCGAGATCTGGTACTGCCACCTGTCCTCGATGTCGGTGACCGGCGGCTCCGTCACCGGGGGCGACACCATCGGCCGGGTCGGCGCGACCGGCAACGTCACCGGCCCCCACCTCCACCTCGAAGTGCGCCAGGGCGGCGTCACGGTGGACCCGCTGTCATGGCTGAAGGCACGGGGCCTGAACGTCTAGGACCCGGTACGAGGCCCGGCGCCGGCCCGTCGAGCGGGCGCAGCGGGTCGAACCAGGGCGGGAGCAGGTCCTCCAGCACCGCGGCCCGGGACAGTGCCGGGCCCGCCGTCGCCCGGCGCAGCCAGAGCCGGCGCAGCAACTCCCTCTCCCGCCCCGCGAAGTCCGGCTCCCGGGCCGGGCCGCCGCTGCGCGCCCGGTGGCGTAGCAGGGCCAGGGCCGCGGCATCGGCCTCGTACAGGGCGACCGCCCGTCCCGCCGGCCGGCCCCCGGTGCTCCGGGCCAGCGCGCGGGCCAGGGAGCGCGCGGGCATCGACACCAGCGCGGGCACCTCGGCCGGGCCCAGCCAGCCGGCGGCCGCGTACAGGGCGAGCTCCCCGGCGACGGCCCGCAGCCGACGGCGCCGTATCAACACGGCCAGCCAGGCCAGCAGCCCGAACACCGGGACCATCACGCAGCCGTAGACCACGTAGAACCCGGACTCGCCCAGGTCCGAGGAGCTGTTCCACAACGCGTGCAGCCCCATGGCCGAGCCCAGGCCCAGCAGGGGCAGGCCGATCCGGCGCGTACGGCGCACGGCGAGCGCGGCGGCGCCGAAGCCGAGACCGGTGGCCACGGTGAACAGCGGATGCGCGAACGGGGACATGACGCCCCGGACGAAGAAGGTCGCGGCCGTCACGGAGTTCAGCACCCCGGCGCCGTTCTCGACGTCCTCGTCGAAGGCGTTGCCGAGATAGAGGATGTTCTCGGTGAAGGCGAAGCCGGTGGCGGTGAAGCCGGCCATCACGAAACCGTCCGAGGGGCCGGTGAACTGGCGTCTCCTGAACAGGAACACCAGCAGCAGGGCCGCCGCCTTGGCGCTCTCCTCGACCACCGGGGCGATCGCCACAGAGCCGAGCTGGTCGGCATCGGACGGATCGGCGGTGGCCGCGGCTATCCACTGGGTCGCGAAACTGTTGGCCAGTATGGCGATCAGCGCCGCCGCGCACGCCCCCCAGCCGAAGCAGAACGCCACCTGCGCCCACGGATGCGGCGCGGCCCGACCCACCCAGCGGAACGTCGCCACGAGCGGCGCCACCGGCAGCAGGGCCAGGCCCAGACCGACGAAGAACCCGGGGGTACCGGTCTGTTCGCGCACGAGTTCCAGGATCGCCACGCCGCAGGCGCCCAGCAGCACGACGAGTACGCAGGTACGCACGGCGCCGGGGGTACGCGGTACGCGGTGCGGCAGCCGGGGCGGCCGGGTCGCTCGGAGCACGTGATGACTCTACCGAGCCGACCCGACACGCGGAGTGATGTGCTCAGTTCTGGGCGTTACCCGTGCGCCGGAACAGCAGATCGTGTACGACGTGCCCCTTGTCCAGCCCCTGGCCCTCGAAGCGGGTGAGCGGCCGGAAGTCGGGCCGGGGCGCGTAACCGCCGTCCGCCTGCGTGTTCTCGAACTCCGGCTGGGCCGTCAGCACTTCGAGCATCTGCTCGGCGTACGGCTCCCAGTCGGTCGCGCAGTGCAGGATCGCCCCGGGCACCATGCGGGTGGCGGCCAGCGCGAGGAACTCGGGCTGGATCAGGCGCCGCTTGTGGTGGCGGGCCTTGGGCCAGGGGTCCGGGAAGTACACGCGGATCCCGGCGAGGGAGTCCGGGGGCAGCATTTCGCGGAGCAGGATGATGGCGTCCCCGTTGGCGACCCGCACATTGGTCATCCCGCCCCGCTCGGCGAGGGCGAGCAGGTTCCCCTGCCCGGGGGTGTGCACGTCGGCGGCGAGGATCCCGGTCCCCGGGTCGGCGGCGGCCATCTGCGCGGTGGCCTCGCCCATGCCGAAGCCGATCTCCAGGACGACGGGGAGCCCGTCGAACATCTTCTTGAGATCGATTACCTCGTGCCCGTCGATGTCGAGCCCCCAGGTCCCCCAGAGCCGCTTCAGGGCTTCGCCCTGCCCGGTGGTCACCCGGCTGCGACGGGGCTGGAAGCTCCGGATCCGCCGCTCGTGATGCGACCCGGCCGGATCGGGCGCGGGCCCGTCGGGAAACCGCGGCTCGGTACGCCACTTCGGGGGCGTGTAGGTACCGGTCGCCTCCGGCGCGGGCCGGGAGGCGGGATTCTGGGGACTCAGTGACTCAGACACAATCCCCGGATTCTACGCGCGGCCACCCGCCGGCACCGCTCGCCCAACCGCACAGCACCCCCACCCAGAGCCAGCCCGCCACGCGGGTCCGGGCAGAGCCCGGGGAACGGTGGAAGGGCGGGTAGGGGACTTCGCCCCGCGCAGCGGCACACCCGCAGCCGCGCGCCGGCCGAGGGGCAGGCCCCGCGCAGAGGATCCCGGCACCGGCCGGCACCGGACGGCAAAGGCCGGCAAGGGCCAGGGCAAGCCCCGCAGGGCTACGCGCCGCGCAGAGCCTTGAGCGCGCGCCCAGCGATCTCCCGCCCGATCGGCAGCGAAGCGGTAGCCGCAGGCGAAGGCGCATTCAGCACGTGCACCGCCCGCTCCCCCTCCCGGATCAGGAAGTCGTCCACCAGCGTCCCGTCCCGCAGCACGGCCTGCGCCCGCACCCCCGCAGCCGCAGGCACCAGATCCTCGCCGCGCACCGAGGGCAGCAGCCTGCGCACCGCCTCGACGAACGCCGCCTTCGACAGGGACCGCCGCACCTCACCCGCTCCGTACCGCCAGTGCCGCGCGGCCATCCGCCAGGATCCCGGCCAGGCCAGCTCGTCCGCGAGGTCCCGAGGCCGGACCACACCCCAGCCGTACCCCTCGCGCGCCAGCGCCGGCACCGCGTTCGGCCCGACGTGGACCCCGCCTCCGATGCCCCGGGTCAGGTGGACGCCGAGGAAGGGGAACGCCGGGTCCGGCACCGGATAGACCAGCCCGCGGACCAGCTCGGGCCGGGCCAGGTCGTAGTACTCGCCCCGGAACGGCAGGATCCGCATCCCCGGGTCGTCCCCGGCCAGCCGCGCGATCCGATCGCACTGCAGCCCCGCGCAGTTCACCAGCACCCGCGCGCGCACGACCAGCCCGCCGCTCGTCCGCACCGCCACGCCCGACGCCCGCCGCGAGATCAGATCCACCGCCCCGCCGTAGACGATCTCCGCCCCCGAGGACTCCGCCAGCTGCTGGGCGACCCGCCCGTAGTCCACGATCCCCGTGGTCCCGACGTGGATCGCCGCGAGCCCGCGCACTTCGGGCTCGTACTCCGAGATCTGCGTCGGCCCCAGCTCCCGCACCGGGATGCCGTTCTCCCGGCCCCGCTGCACGAGCGCGTGCAGCCGCGGCAGCTCGTCCCGCCCGGTGGCGACGATGAGCTTGCCCGTCACCTCGTGCGGGATGCCGTGCTCCGTACAGAACTTGACCATCTCGGCCGCACCGCGCACCGCGAAGCGCGCCTTGAGCGAGCCCGGCTTGTAGTAGATCCCGCTGTGGATCACACCGCTGTTGCGGCCCGTCTGGTGCCGTGCGGGGCCGTCCTCCTTCTCCAGGACGACCACCCGGGTTCCCGGAGCGAGCCCCGCGAGGGCATGCGCCGTCGACAGGCCGACGATCCCGCCGCCGATCACCAGCACATCGCAGTCCAGCCTGCCCATGCCGCCCACGCCGCCGCCCACACTGACACCTCCCACCCCTGCATAGTGCACCCCGCCACTGACAACGGGGCCACGCGGGGCCTATGCCGGGGTTACCAGCAGAGGCCTGGCCCGCTCGCGCAGTTCGGCGACGCGCGGTTCGTCCCCGTACGGTTCCAGCCGGTGCAGGAGGTCCCGTACGTACTCCGTCGTCCGCGCCGACGAGATCCGTCCCGCCACCTCCACCGCCCGGGTCCCCGCCGCGCACGCCGCGTCGAGGTTCCCGGACTCCAGCTCGGCCACCGCGCTCACGACGAGCCGCAGCCCGTGTGATCGTACGTACTCCTCCGTCGGCCGGGACAGTGCCTGTTCCGTGAAACGCCTTACCTGGCGCGGGAGTTTGAGGTCGCGGTAGCACTCCGCCGCGTCCGCCGCGAAGCGGTCGTACGAGTAGAAGCCCAGCCAGGTCGGATCGGCGTCGCCGTCCCGGGCCCGTTCCAGCCAGCCCTCGGAGGCCCGCAGCGCGGCCCCGGCGGCCACCGAATCGCCTGCCTTCGCGTGCGCCCGGGCCTCGACGAGGCGGAAGAAGCTCATCGTCCGAGCCGTGGCCAGGCCCCGGTTGCGCTCGACGGCGGCCTGCGCGAGGTCCACGCCCTCGTCGGGAAAGTCCCGGTAGGTGGCCTGCAGCGACATCGACGCCAGCACGTACCCGCCGAGCGGTACGTCGGCCGCGGCGCGGGCCAGGCGCAGCGCCTGGATGTAGTAGCGCTGGGCGGCTTCCTGCTGTCCGGTGTCGAAGGCCATCCAGCCGGCCAGCCGAGTCAGTTCGGCGGTGGCGCCGAAGAGCGCGCGGCCCACCTCGTCGGTGTAGGAGCCGAGCAGCAGCGGCGCCGCGTCCACCCGCAGGCATTCGGGGACCATCGAGGAGCGCCAGTCGCCGCCCCCGTACTTGGAGTCCCAGCGGCGGGCGTCCTCGGCGGCCTCGCGCAGCTTGGTCACGTCGCTGTGGCCCACGCGCTGCGGGCCTCCGGTCTCGGGCGCGGCCGGAGCGGGCGCCGTCGGCGTTTCACCGGAAGGCTGGGCGGGCACACCCCCGACATGGGCGCGGGGCGGCGCCGGAAGGCCTTCCGGCGGTGCCGCGCGTGACGCCGGCTCGCGCACCACCGGTTCGCGTGCCACCGAGCTGTCGGCAGGAGATATCAGCCAGCGTGAAGCCGGCGTCGCGTACGCCGACACCGAGAAGGAACCGGCGAGTGACTGCCAGATTCCGCCACCCCCGCGCCGGCCGGCGAGGTCGAGCCGGTAGAGGTCGGTGGCCGAGCGCACGGCCGCGCCGACGTCGCGCGGGAATGCCAGCCCCACCTCGGGCGCCGGATCGGCGTCCGCGAGCCCGATCTCGTGCAGGGGCACGGGCCGGCCGAGCTTCGCGCCGATGGCCGCCGCGATCAGGTGCGGGGCTGCGCCCTGCGGCACCATCCCCTTGGACACCCAGCGGGCCACCGAGGTCTTGTCGTAGCGAAGGGTCAGACCGCGCTGTGCGCCGAGGTCGTTGACCCGCCGGGCCAGCCCGGCGTTGCTGATGCCCGCGAGGGCGAGGACGGCGCCGAGCTTCTCATTGGGCTCGCGGAGCTCCCTGGACATGCGCCACCCCTCGTCACACGCGGAACGCAGACGCCGCCGGGGCATAGGCGCCCGGCATTTCGTAAACCCAGCGTAGTTCCCCGCCTCCCAAGCGTTAAGGCCCCCTGTTCCGTATGGCGGGATTGTTGTCCGTATGCACAGTCGGGCGGTGGCCCGGGGCCGGGGCGCACGTGTCAGCGCGTGCTCCACCCGTGTGGCCGTGCGCCCACCCGTGCGCTCTGGCCGCTGCGGGGGCCCGGCGATTCGATGTGCGGTGCGTGGGTCGACCCGCCGCGCGGACCGGGCGGGCCGGGGGATGCCGCTGCCTCAATCCCCGCGGGTGGCGGAACGGTCCGGGGGGTGGATCCCGCCCCCCGGACCGCGCTCCGCGGGACGGGCCCGGGCGGCGGACCGGCGGGGCTGCGCGCAGGCTCCGCACCAGCTCCGCGCAGGGCTCTCAGTACGGCTGAAGAATGGCCGAAACCGACCTATGGGGCGGTCGGAACGGAACGCCAAATACCGCATGGCCGGGGCGTATTCGTTTATACGTGCGCCCCCCTTACCCACTCCCGCACGCCTGTCTCGTGGCAGCATGGACCCCGAGCCACCCGGGGTCCCTCCGGCCGCGCGCTGAGCGCCGGCCGCACGGTTCGCACCCCGGTCAGGTGCCCACGGGCTGGGGAGGCGGCGGTGCGCTGGTTGGTGGGTTGGAGCAGTATCGCCGCGAGCTTCGGCACGGCCGGACGGGTCGCGGGGCACGGCGCCGCGCACGCCTCCGACCAGGGCGGATACGGCTCGGGCTACGGCTCGGCCGCGGGCTACGGCCCAGGGCACGGCTCCGGCCCCGACGCATGGGGCGACGGCCCGGTCCGCGGCGGGCTCGCCGACGCCCGTCACCCCGACGAACCGGGCGCCGCCGACGCCGACCGCACCGTGGTCCCTGTCGGCGCCCAGCTCCTCTGGGGCGATCCCGACCCCCTGTGGGCCGTCGGCGACTGGCGCCCCGACGAGATCCGCACGCTCACCGCCGACCCCGCGGACCCCTTCACCCGCCTCGCGGTCCTCGGCTGCTGCGGCGCCACCGACGAGGAACTGCGCCGCGCCCTCTACGCCGCCCGCGGCGGCGCGCTGCGCCACCTCACCCAGTGGCCCGGCAGCTACACCGCCGTCGTCCAGGCCGGCCGCCGCATCACCGTCGTCGGCGACCTGGCCGGGGCGCGCCCCGTCTTCTACACGCCCTGGGCGAGCGGGACCGCGTACGCCACCGCCGCCCTCCCGCTCGCCGACCTGATCGAGGCGCAGCTCGACATCGGCCATCTCGCCGCCCTGCTCGCCTGCCCCGACAGCCCGGAGGCGCTGGGCGACGGCACACCGTACGTCGGCGTACGCCGCATCCCGCCCGGCCACGCGCTGATCCTGCGCGAGGGCTCGCGGGAGATCACCGGGTACGAGCCGGTGGCCTCCCTCGCGGTGGCCGCCCCCACGGCCGATCCCGAGCTCGCGGTGGAGGGCGTACGGGAAGCGTTGGTCGACGCGGTGCGCGCCCGGCTCACGGCTCCGCGGCATGCTCCCGAGACGCTGCCCTACGACCCCGGCCCCGTCCCCGGAATGGGCCCGGCCGACCGCCGGGCCGCGCGCGGCGCCCCCGCGCCCGTCCCCGGAGTCGGCGCGGACCTCTCCGGCGGCAGCGCCTCCGCGACCCTCGCCCTGCTCGCGGCAGGCCTCCCGGGCGCACCGGGCGCCCTGCTCGGCCGCACCGGCGAACGCCTCCTCGCCGTCACCTTCAACGACCTGGCCACCCCCCAGGGCCGCGAACCCGAACTGGAACGCGCCCACGCCATCGCGTCCGACCCCCGCCTGCACCACGTCGTCGTGGCCGCCGCCGAGGAAGCCCTCCCGTACGCCGACCTCGACGGGCCACTCACCGACGAACCGGGCCCCTCCCTGGTCTTCGCCGCCCGCGAGCGCCGCCGCCTCGCGGCCGGCTCGGCGGACCACTTCACCGGCCACGGAGCCCGCCAGGTCCTCGACGCCCACCCCGCCCGGCTGGCCGACCTCCTGCTCGACCGCCGCCGCCGCCACCTGCTCCGCCCCACCATGGCCCTCGCCCGCTCCGCCCCGACCGAGGGCGACTCCCTCCTCCTCCCCTTCCTCGTCCCCCTCACCGTGTACGCGGCGGCCCGACGCCTGGCCCGTACGCCCTACCGCGCCGGCATGGAGGCCGCGGCGGCCCGCCTGCGCGACGGGGTCCCGGCCGCGGGCCCCACCTCCCCGGTGGACGCCTCGCTCGCGGCCCTGACGTGGGCCCGGCCGGGCCCGGCGGCGGCCTGGCTCACGGGCGAGGCACTCGCCGAGGTGTCGATCCGCCTCACCGCCGCCGCGGGCCGCCCTCCCCTCTCGCTGCACCCCGGGGAGGCCAGGGCCCGCGCCGCCCTGGCCCGGCACGCCGCCGACCACCGGGTCTTCGAGCAGGCCGTGGAGGTCCGCAGCCAGCGGCTGCACGCGCCGTTCCTCGACAACCAGGTCGTACGGGCCGCCCGGGCCCTGCCCGAATCCCTGCGCGTGCAACCCGGCGCCCGGGCGGCGGTCCTGCGCGGTGTCCTGTCCTCCGCCGGGGTCCGGGACCTCCCCCCGGGGTGGGGCGCGACGACCCACGCCCCGAACGAATCGGCGACCCGCCTGGGACTGCGCGCGGCCCTCCCGCGACTCCTGACCCTCTTCACGTCGCCGCTCCTGGCGGACGCGGGCCTGATCGAAGCCCGGGTCGTCCGCCAGGCCCTCCTCGACGCGGCGGACGGCCGCCCGGTCCCGCTCGACGGCCTCGCCGAACTCGTCTCGATGGAACTGTGGCTGGGCCGCCTCCTGGCCCGCCGGGGCACCTGCTGGACCGGCACCTCCACCCCCCGCCGCAGAGCCGTCCCCACGGGAGTCCCCCTCCGCCCCGCACTGTCCTGACCCCTGGCCGCCGGCGCAGATCCTCCCGCATCCCACCGCCGGGCGGCGGCGGGGGCGTGGAGTCCGGGACCCCTCGGAGCGGTCACCGCCACCGCGGGGCCACCGTGGCCACCGCCACCCTCAGCGGCAGCTGATGACGGAGTCGGCCCAGCTCGCCAGCGTCGGCAGGCGGCCGCCCCCGGCGCGCTCCACGACCAGGCGCAGCGTCCTGTGCCCGGAGAGGGAGACGGACACGTGCGCCGCCGGGTCCTCGTAGCCCAGGGCCCGGGACTGCCACAGCCGCTGTCCGTCCGCGTACACGGAGAAGCGGACCGTGCCGTCCGTGAGCAGCGACATGCCGTCCACACCGGCCCGCGCGGAGAAGGCGACGCACTTGCGGTTGAGGGTGATCTGCACGGAGGAACGGGAGTTGACGGTGATCCCGTGCGAGAAGCGCTGTCCGCCGATCACCGGCCCCCAGCGCTGCCACACCCAGCTGCTCCGCCAGGTCTCGATCTCGGGGCCGTCGTGGTTCCCGTAGGCGGACTGGCCCAGTGAGGAGAGCGGGAACCCCTGCGGGGCCTGCGGCGCGGGCTGGGGAGGCGCCGGCCTGGGGGGCGGTACGGGACTCCGCGTGGGGCTCGGCTTCGGCCCTGGGGCCCGACTGGGACTCGGAGCGGGCGAGGACCGCTCCGCGCTCCGCGAGGGCGCCGGCACGGCCGGCGCGACGGCAACCGGCGGCGGGGGCGTCCGCTGCTTCGGGGGCGGTACGGATTCCCGTGCCGCCGACGGCTGCGCCCGCGACGGGCCGGGCTCCGGCGCGGCGGCGGCCGGACTCCGCGGCACCGGCGCGGCCACGCCCGGCGCCGGGTTCGCCCGGACGGTCGGAGCGGCGTCGTCACCGGCCAGCGCGAACACCACGCCGGCGGCCGCGGCCACCACGACCCCGGCGGCGATGGCCGCCTTGGCCGGCATCCCGAGCCCCTCCGAAGCCACGGCTCCGCCGACCCCGCCGGCCCCGCCTCCACCCGCGGCCCCACCCGCGGCCCCAGCTCCGGCCCCACCCGCAGCACCGACACCAGCCGTGGACCCGCCCGCGGCTGCGGCGGCGGCCCCGGCGCCACCCGCGGCGACGGCCCCGCCGGCCACCACTCCTGCCGCCTTGGCCGCGTACCCGGCGGCGAACCACCCGATGACGGCGACCGGCAGCAGCGCGGGAATGCCCGCGTTGACGTCCTTGAGCTCCCCGGCGGCGACCCGGCACCGGGCGCACTCCTCGAGGTGCTTGCGCAGCCCCCGCTCGGCCCGCATCCGCAGGCCCCCGCGGGCATAGGCGCCCAGCCGGTCGGCGTACCGGGCGCAGTCCCCGCCGGAACTCAGCGCGGTGCTCACATGGGCCTGGAGGTATGCCTGCTTGAGGCCCTCGCGGGCCCGGCTGGCCAGTACCGCGGTGGCGTTCGCGCTCAGTCCGAAGAGCGGGGCGATCGCGCTCGGCGAGGCCTCCTCGACGGTGGTGTGCCAGAGCACGGCCTGCCACCGCTCGGGCAGGCTCCGGAAGGCCTGCATCGCAAGGGTCTGCTCGGCCTCGTGCATGGCGCGCACATCGGCGCCGAGTTCGAGGGTGTCGTCGCCCGCCCGACCGGGCAGCCCGACCGTGCCGTCGCCGGAACCGGAGGCCTGCTCCGCGAACAGCGCGAAGTCCTCGACCAGATGCTCCCGCTTGGCCGTCTTCGCCCAGGCGGCGGCGACCCGGCGCACGGTGGTCAGCAGGTAGGCGCGCACCGACTGGTCCGGACCCGCCCCGCCCCGCACGGCCTGGAGCGTCCGCGCGAACACCTCGGCCGTCAGATCGTCGGCGGTGTGCCCGTCGCGGCAGCAGGTACGGGCATAGCGGCGCACGGCATCGGAGTGGCGGCGGAACAGCTCCTCGTAGGCCCTGTCGTCACCCCCGCGCATCCGGGCGATCAAGTCCCCGTCGGAAGGCGGGAGTTCCCCGCTCGCGCCGGCGGCGTGCCGGCCACCCGGTTCGCGCTGCGCCGGGACCTGCCGCGCTGGCAGGCTGCCTGCCTCGACCTCGCCGCCGGCACCACCGTGAGGCTCTTCCCGCCCGTCAACGCTCATCGCGGAAGCCCTCGCACGACACACTCAACCGGTCCACCGATCCAGCGTGGCACACGGCGGGCACGCGCCGAACCGGTCTCCACACCTTCCACTCATCCGGGCAAGCCCCGACGAATCGCCGTACGGAGCCTCACCCGTTCGAGCGAGAGGCCCAAGGAAGGAGCCGGTTGACGCCCACCACCGGAGCAAGCCCGCAGACCTGCCCGACTTCCCGACCCGAGCCGCCCCCCGACCTCAGCCCCCGGCCGGAGCCGACCTCAGCCTCCGGCCGGAGCCGACCTCAGGCCCGAGCCGACCTCAGGCCGAAGCTGACCTCAGGCCCGAGCCGACCTCAGGCCCGAACCGACCTCAGGCCCGAACCGACCTGAGCCGCACCCCGGCCCTAAGCCGCCCGGGACCGCAGCCCTTCGAGCAGGATGTCGAGCAGCCGGGCGGAAGCCGCCGCCTGCTGCGCCGCGTCCGGCAGCGCGGGCGCGGCCGTCGCTATCACCAGCAGCACATCGGCCACCGTGACATCGGCGCGCAGCGCACCGGCCTCCCGGGCCCGGTCGACGAGGCGGCCGACGACCTCCAGCAGCTCGCCCGCGCCCGCGTCCTCGGAGGGCTCGTCGTCCAGGCCGGTCCGCGCGGCGCCGACGACGCGCAGGTCGGGCGCACCGCCGGCCGCGACGACCTGGCGCTGGTGCGGAACCCGCGCGGCCTCGCCGTCCGTCCCCTCGGCCCCGTCCTCACCGGGCCCGCCGACCCGCAGCACCTGCGGCGGCAGCAGCCGCCCGGCGCCCGAGGCGACGGAGGTGCGCAGGAAGCGCGACAGCGCCTGCCACGGCTCCTCCTCCTGGCCGAGAGCCGTGCGGGCCTGCTCGGTCAGTCGCGAGGTCTCCTCCTCGGCTATCCGCCGGACCAGGACGTCCTTGCTGGGGAACCGTCGGTACACGGTGCCGACGCCCACCCGTGCGCGTCGCGCGACGTCCTCCATCGGAGCCCCGTAGCCGAGCTCGCCGAACACCTCGCGGGCCGCGCGAAGTACGTGCTCGAGGTTGCGCTGTGCATCGACGCGCAGCGGCGTGGAGCGGCCCACGCCGTGCGTGGTGGCGCCGCTGGCCATCAGCCGCCCGTGGTTGTCGGTCGCGGAAGCGGCCGACGACAGAGCGGTGGCAGAAGCATGGAAATCGGAAATGTTCATATGTATCCCCCGGTAATCATTTGTCTCCCCCCGGAGACACTCCCCGCCTTCATGTCGAGGGGGGCCACGGTCATGAGGGCCCTGGTCCTACTCCTCGACGCGTTACGAACATAGTTGAGCCAGAGTCAATTCAGAAGGGGGAGCCCCGGACGGACCACCGCCCGATCGGAGCATTCACCCCCAATTTTCCGTTCGAAGCCTCCGGAATCATTCATTCCGTACCGTCTGACCTGCGCACCTTCCCCTCCATGCGCACCCCCCGACCACCTCGCCCCGCCGTCCCCTCCGGTCACACAATCTGTCGGGCCTGTGGACAAACTCCCGGCCACGTTGCGTCATGGGACGGTGAAGGCTGCTAACTCCCGGGGCACGGCCCCCGGTACCCCGCCCCGTACGCGGATCCTCATCGTCGGCGGCGGCTACGTAGGCATGTACACGGCGCTCCGACTCCAGCGAAAGCTGAGAGCCGACGAGGCCGAGGTCACGGTGGTCTCTCCCGAGCCCTACATGACGTACCAGCCCTTCCTCCCCGAGGCGGCCGCCGGCTCCATTTCCCCACGCCACGTCGTGGTCCCGCTCCGCCGGGTCCTGCCGAAATGCCGCATCGTCATCGGCGAGGCCCGGCACATCGACCACGCCGCCCGGACCGCGACCGTCACCACCCTCGCCACCGACGAGGAAGGCGGCGGCCCCGTCGAGATCGAGTACGACGAACTGGTCCTCGCCCCCGGCTCCGTCTCCCGCACGCTCCCCATTCCGGGCCTCGCCGAGTACGCCATCGGATTCAAGACCGTGGAAGAGGCCATCGGCCTGCGCAACCACGTCATCGAACAGATGGACATCGCCTCCTCCACCCGCGATCCCGCCCTGCGCGACGCCGCCCTCACCTTCGTCTTCGTCGGCGGCGGCTACGCGGGCGTCGAGGCACTCGGCGAGCTGGAGGACATGGCCCGCTACGCCGCCCGCTACTACCACAACGTCAAGCCCGAGGACATGAAGTGGGTGCTGGTCGAGGCCAGCGACCGGATCCTCCCCGAGGTCGGCCCCGCGATGGGCACGTACACGATCCGCGAGCTGCGCCGCCGCGGGATCGACCTGCGCCTGGAGACCCGGCTCGAATCCTGCGAGAACCGGGTCGCGGTCCTCAGTGACGGCGCCCGCTTCCCCACCCGCACCGTCGTGTGGACCGCCGGCGTGAAACCGCACCCGATCCTCGCCGCCAGCGACCTGCCCAAGACCGACCGCGGCCGCCTCGCCTGCACCTCCTTCCTCACCGTCGAGGGCGTCGAGCACGCCTGGGCCGCCGGCGACGCCGCCTCGGTCCCCGACATCACCGCCCCGGAGAAGGGCGTCGCCTGCGCCCCCAACGCCCAGCACGCCGTCCGTCAGGCCAAGGTGCTCGCGGACAACCTCGTCTCGTCCCTGCGCGGCGGACTCCTCACCGAGTACGCCCACAAATACGCGGGATCCGTGGCCTCCCTCGGACTCCACAAGGGCGTCGCCCACGTCTACGGCCGCAAGCTCAAGGGCTACCCGGCCTGGCTCATGCACCGCGCCTACCACCTCAGCCGCGTCCCGACCCTGAACCGCAAGACGCGCGTGCTCGCCGAGTGGACGCTCTCCGGCCTCTTCAAGCGTGAGATCGTCTCACTGGGATCCCTCGAACACCCCAGAGCAGAATTCGAACTCGCGGCGGGCGGAGGCCCCAAGGACCCTCCGAAGAAGAGCGAAGGCTGATGCTGTCAGTCCCGTCGGCCACACTGGACGTGTGACCATAGGTGGGCTCACACCTGCACAGAGTGACATCAGCGTGACATCCGAGTGCCACCCGATCGCCACCGAGTGACACAGCGACCACGAGCGACACCACGAGGCTTGAACGCAGTGAACTTCACGCGCTGGAGCGCCCGGTTCCCCGGAACGCAGCGTCGCGCCGCCGCCCGGTCCGAACACGCCGCCGCCCAGGCCAAACGGGGCGAGGGCTCGGTCCCGGCCGCCCGCGGCGCCGTCGGCCATTCCGCGTCCGGCCCGGACGGCTGCCCCGCCGACCCCACGGTCCGCGGCACCGGCTCCGCCCCCGGCGCCGGCTGCGCGTCGGCCGCCGCCGACGGTACGGGGATCCCCGCACCCTCCCTCGACGAGCTCTCCGTACGCGACGTCCTCGACCGCCTCCCGGCCCTCGTCGCCCTCGTGCACGGCCCCGAGCACCGCGTCGCCTACGTCAACGACGCCTACACCGCCGGCTTCGGCACCCGCGCCCCCGGCGCCCCCGCCCACCTGGCCCTCCCCGAGCTCGGCGATCTCGGCCTGCTCCCGCTCCTCGACCAGGTCCAGCGCAGCGGCAAGCCCCGTACCGCCAAGAACCGCACCGCACCCGGCGGCACCAGCTCGTACACGGTCACCTGCACCCCGATCGAGTTCCCCAAGACCAAGGCCGACGCCGACACGACCCAGGCCCACGCCCACACAGGCGCCGGAGCCGAAGGCGAACCCGAAGCCCACACCGGCACCGGCGTCCTGATCCACCTCGCCGACGTCACCGACCACGCCGAGGCCGCCGAACGGCTGCGTGCCAGCGAGCGCCGCCAGCGCGAGGCCGCCGTCACGCTCCAGCGCTCCCTCCTCCCCCAGGAGCTCGAACAGCCCGACGACCTCCGCGTCGCCGCCACCTACCAGCCCGGCGGCACCGAAGCCGCCGTCGGCGGCGACTGGTACGACGTCATCACCCTCGGCGCCGGCCGCACGGCCCTCGTCATCGGCGACGTCATGGGCCGGGGCGTCCGCGCCGCCGCTGTCATGGGCCAGCTCCGCACCGCGGTCCGCGCGTACGCCCGTCTCGACCTGCCGCCCCACGAGGTCCTGCAGCTTCTCGACGGACTGGCCGCCGAGATCGACGCCAGCCAGATCGCCACCTGCGTCTACGCCGTCCACGACCCCAACGAGGGTCTCCTCGCGTACGCCTCCGCGGGCCACCTCCCGATCCTCGTCCGCGACGAGGACGGCACGGTCCGCCGAGCCGCGGACCCCACCGGCCCGCCGCTCGGCACCGGCGGCTGGCTGCACACCTCGGGCACCATCGCGCTGGGCCCCGGCTCCACCGCCGTCCTCTACACCGACGGCCTGGTCGAGCGCCGCGGCGAGGACATCGACGAAGGCGTCGCCGCCCTGGAGCGCGCCCTCTCCGGCGCCCAGGGCGCCCCCGCCGTCATCTGCGACCGCCTGATGCGCGCCCTCGGGGTCGACGCAGACCACGACGACGACGTCGCCGTGATGGTCCTCCAGCAGCCCGCCCGCACCGGCGCCGACGCCGAGCTCTTCCACAACGCCGCTCTCGAACTCCTGGGTGGCATCGAGGCCGCTCCGCGCGCCCGCGCCTTCGCCCAGGGAGTCCTGGCCTCCTGGCGCTTCCCGGTGGAGCTGTGCGACCTCGGAGTCCTGGCCGCGAGCGAGCTCGTCGCGAACTCCCTCCAGCACGGCACCCCGCCGATGCGCCTGCGCCTGCGCCGCACCGACCGCCGGCTGATCATCGAAGTCACCGACGGGGACGACCACCTCCCGCGCCGCCGCCGCGCCGAACCGGCCGACGAGACCGGCCGCGGCATCTCCATCGTCGCCACCATCGCCTCGGCCTGGGGCTCCCGCCGCACCCCGGGCGGCGGCAAGGCCGTCTGGTGCGAGTTCGCCCTCCCGGACAAGGCCCCGTAGCCGAACACGGAGGAGGGCCCCGGGCCCCCGGCCCGGGCGGGCGCGTGTTGTGTTATGGGGCCCGTTCAACGCGGGGACCCCCGCGGCGGGCATAAACCC
Source organism: Streptomyces sp. NPDC006450 (assembly GCF_040612195.1). Taxonomy (NCBI): domain Bacteria; kingdom Bacillati; phylum Actinomycetota; class Actinomycetes; order Kitasatosporales; family Streptomycetaceae; genus Streptomyces; species Streptomyces sp. NPDC006450. The sequence continues at coordinate 35,335 of NZ_JBEXPT010000063.1, forward strand.
CGTCAACACCCCAGTGGATGCGG
>NZ_JBEXPT010000063.1:35367-37796 GCF_040612195.1 Streptomyces sp. NPDC006450
CGCCCCGGACCCCCACCCCGGCGGAGGCCCCGGTCCACCGGACCGGGGCCTCCTCTTCTGCTTACTGCGCGCTCTTCCTACGCGGGCACGCGCTCGGCGTCCTTCACCCGCTTCACCACGACGGTGCTGCCGGCCAGCGACGGATTGTCCTGCACCGGCGTCAGCTGCTTGCCGAGCCGCAGCGCCAGCCCTGCGATGCCGAGCGAGACCAGGACGAAGATCCCGATGTAGAGCATCGGCATCCCCGCGGCCAGCGGCACACCGAGCGGCCCGAGCGCCAGAGCCAGCTGCTTGACGAGCGCGAAGGCCGAGTTGTACTGCCCCACGGACCCCTCCGGCGCCAGGTCGGCCACCAGCGGCGCCAGCGTCGGCGACAGCATGGCCTCGCCGATACCGAAGAGGGCGTACGTGGTCACGAACGCGGCGGCGGCCATGACGGCACTTCCGTGCCCCAGCCCGGAGAACGCGGCGATGATCCACGCCCCGGTCCAGAGCAGGCCGACGAGCGCGATCACGCGGGACCGGCGGTGGTTCTCCACCAGCCGCAGCACGACGAACTGGGCGAGCACGATCGCACCGGTGTTGGCCGCGAGCGCGAAACCGAGCGTGGACGGGGAGATCCCGGCGGCCTCGGTACCGAAGGCGGCGAGACCCGACTCGAACTGTCCGTAGCAAGCGAAGAAGAGGACGAAGCCGAGGACGCAGAACTGCACCATCGCCTTGTGCTCCATCAGCCGCTTCCAGCCGCCGCCCGGCTGGGCCGCGTCCTTGGCCAGTGCGGTGCTGATGCCCGGCACCTGCGGCATCCGCACGGTGGCGATGACCCCGGCCAGCACCAGGAACATCACGGCCTCGATGCTGAAGAGCAGGGTGAAGCTTCCGGGACGGCTCTCGTCGACGATGAGCCCGCCGATCAGACCGCCGATGCCCAGACCCAGGTTCTGCATGAAGAACTGGAGGGCGAAGGCACGGGTCCGGGTGGACGGGGTGGAGCACCGCACGATCATCGTGGCCAGCGCGGGCTGCATGACGGCCTGGCCGGCACCCAGCGCGAGCGCCGACAGCAGGATCGCGACCACGCCCGTGGAGAGCCCGAGCGACAGGGCGCCGAACGAGGCGACGACTGCCGCCCCGATGACGACGGGGACCGGACCGCGCCGGTCGATCACCCGTCCGGTGAAGGGCAGCGCGAGAAGCGCACCGAGGGCGAACGCCATGAACGTTCCCGTCGCCCACATGGGGTCCAGTTCGCGCACCTTCGCCGCGTAGACGTAGAGGAACGGAACCGTGAAGCCGATACCGAACGCGGTCAACGCGTTCCCGGCCTGGATCCTCCGCATCGCAGCGCCCATCACCTTGGTCACTTCTCACCACCTTGATTGCTGAAGCTTGAAGACTTCATACCTAAAGTTCGATGCTTAACACTACACATCGAAGGAGTTAGACGCCAACGGGCCCGTGCGATACTTCGGACCATGGGTGACACCCCCGACGGCACTGCGCCCGTCCACGAGCCGAGCCTCGACGAACAGATCGCCGTCTATCAGCGCGAATTCCAGGACCTGGACCCCCAGGTGGAGAAGGTCGTCTCGGCCCTCAGCCGCCTGAACCGCCGCATGAACGTCGCGTACGGCCGTCAGACGGCGGCCCTGGGCATCAGCAACGCGGAGTGGGAGGTCCTCAAGGCCCTCGTTCTGTCCGGAGCCCCGTACCGGATGGGCCCGAGCGAGCTCGCGAAGCAGCTGGGCCTCACGCCGGCGGCGATGACGCACCGGATCGACCGCATGACGGCGGAAGGACTGGTCACGCGCGAGCGGGACGAGAACAACCGCGTCCGCGTGATCGTGGAGCTCACCGCGGAAGGCCGCAGCAAGTGGCTGGACGCGATGCGCGCGGCGACGGTCTTCGAGGAGGACCTCCTCCAGGACCTCTCCACGGCGGAGCGGGGCGTACTGGGCGACATGCTCACCCGCCTCCTGGACCGCGTAGAGGACCTCCAGTCCCCGCACTGACCGCCTAGTGACCTGCCCCTGACGTCCGGGTTGACACGGGCTCCGCGGGTCCGTAAGGTTCTTCGAGTTGTCCCCGAGCTGAAAGGTTTCGGAGACAGCGAATCCCGCCGCCTCGTTGCGGCACCCAACTCAGCACGATCTCCCCCTGGGAACGCATTCGGCATGCCCGAATTCATTCTCGAAGGCCGATTATGAATCGCCTGGGAAATCCACTAGAGTTCGGGAGTCGGAAGGGCCCAACAGCCCGGAAGACAAACCCCGCTGACTGGGAGTCAGGCCCGAAAGAGTCTGATAGAGTCGGAGACACAAGAACGAAGGAAGCGCCCGGAGGAAAGCCCGAGAGGGTGAGTACAAAGGAAGCGTCCGTTCCTTGAGAACTCAACAGCGTGCCAAAAATCAACGCCAAAAGTTGATACC